>CALKJE010000493.1 GCA_937995675.1 uncultured Saprospiraceae bacterium | reverse complement strand
ATAAGGCTTGGGTAATTCCTCGAACTTCATTACCTGCCAAGAGATAATAACCAGGCAACTGCTCAAAAGGATTGATACCTTGATTAAGCAACCGTCCATCCCAAATAAAACGGTAGAGATCGTCAGATAAATTTGGTAAGGAAAATAAGAGTAAAAACCGCGCAACGACGGCCACTGCAATCCACGAGAATAGATTTTCTTGACGAATTAATTTGGTAACCGAAAAATAGTAAACCCCAAAAGCCGCTATAAACCCAGGTAACAACAGCGCAAAGTCTTCCTGCTGTGGATAATATCCCAAGAAAGCAATAATCACTAAAAAAGCAGTGCCGGCTAAAAAATTGAGTCCCATATGACTGGACATTTTGAGATTGATGCTACTAACTATGGTCAAATCCTAGATCGAAAGGTGAGAAAAGGCAGGATATCTTTTATAGTGTAAAAAAAAATACGATAAAAAATATACACGTTAAAGAATCTCTGCGCCTTTGCGATCTTTGCGAGAAATAAATTTTTCAGAGCAGGCTCAATATTCGTCCTTCGAAAATTATTTAAAACTAACATGCCGAACGGAATAATAACAAATAGTTCCAAATCCAATCATGAGCATCGCGTGGAAAATTAAAAAAGCATTTTGATCAATATATAATCCCCATAAAAGACCTCCTAAAAAATACAAAGATAGAAAACCTTCAAAGAGCGTCGTCCAAGAAATTTTACGACCCAAGTAGTTTTGCTTTTTAAAACTGTCTTTGATATTTTTAATATTAAATTTCGGAGTACGAACAAAAGGAGATTGCTTTCCTAAATATCCCTGAATAACCGCAATGGTATTGTGTAAAGAAAGTCCCATCGACAAGGCTAAGAAAACTGGAAATAGAAAAATAAATTTGACCAGCTTTTTTAGAAACGGTTGTTTCGCTAATTCTGCTTGAACGTTGGCGACATAATAAACTGCTAGAATCGCTGGTAATCCAACTAGAAAAATTCCCATAAAGCGTAGATCAATTCCGATCATAGCTAAAGCAGAAACCATCGGTACACTAACGATAGCAGAAATAAAAATACAGATAAAAACACCACTACCCATTAAGTGTCCGGTAGCATGTAATTTTTTCCTTGTAGAAATATTTGATTTCCAAATAGTTGGTAATAATTTCCGTGCATTTTCAGCACCACCTTTCATCCAACGAAACTGTTGAGACTTCAATCCATTCATCTCCGCAGGTAATTCAGCTGGAGAACCAAATTTTTCTAAATAAGAAATATCCCAACCTTTAAGCTGCGCACGGTAACTCAAATCCAAATCCTCGGTGAGCGTATCCGCTTCCCAACCACCAGCATCCTCAATACAACTACGTCTCCAAACACCTGCCGTACCGTTAAATTGTAATAGACAATTTCCTGCTTTACGACCTTGCTGTTCTACCGTAAAGTGCACATTGAGTTGCATCGCTTGTAGTCGTGTCAAAACAGAATATCCTTCATTGATATGTTCCCAGCGGGTTTGTACCAATCCTACTTTTGGATTACTAAAATGCGGAACCGTTGCTTTTAGAAAATCTGTACGAGGTAAAAAGTCCGCATCAAAAATAGCAATGAAATTTCCTTTAGCCTGAGACATGGCTTCCTTAAGTGCACCAGCCTTATAACCAGAACGATCCGTTCTGTGAATTAATTCGATATTAAATCCTTTGGCTTTATACTCGTTTACTTTTTTACGACTGATCTCAATCGTTTCATCTGTGGAGTCATCTAACAAATGAATTTCAAACTTGTCTTTTGGATAATCCAATTTAGTAATCTGATCTACCAATCGTTCTACAACGTATTGCTCATTAAATACAGGAAGTTGTATCGTGATAAATGGTAATTCCTCTGGCAATTCTTTTGGAACTGCAGGAGGATTTTTAGCTTCCTGAAAATGGTGCTTTTTATAAAAATATAACAAGTGAAATTGTAATAAACAAAAGCAAGTGATATACGTCAGTGCTAAGCAGTAAATCGCAAAGAGGATATAACTGATTACGATCATTTTATAGTAGTTTAAATATAGTCCACAAAATTTTATGTCCGGCTAGGATGGTTCCTTTTACCGTTCCTGATACTTTCGAAAATCCAATTCGCTTACGATAAGTAACAGGAATCTCTGTACATTTCATTTTCATCTTGGCCGCTTTGACTTGCATCTCTACCGTCCAACCGTAGGTTTTATCCTGCATATCGATTGCCAATAATTGGTCATAACGTATGGCTCGAAAAGGTCCTAAGTCTGTAAATTCATATTTATAAAAAAAACGAATTAGATTCGTCGCCAACCAGTTTCCAAAAACCTGCTGCGGTGTCATAGAACCTGCTTCCATGTCTCCTGTCGCACGCGAACCGATCACCATGTCCATTCCTTCGTTAAGAATCGGTGCAACCAATTGGTGCATCTCTTCCGGATAATCCGAGTAGTCTGCATCAAGAAAAACCACGATGTCTGGTGGAGTAGGATTATTGGCAATATGTTCTAAACCTTTTAGGCAAGCATTCCCATAACCACGAATCGGCTGGTGTACCAGCGTAGCACCATTGGCTCTAGCGACTTCTGCTGTTTGGTCAGTACTCGCATTATTGCAGACAATCACTTCCCTGACCAAATCGGCAGGAATATCCTGTAAAACCCGGCCGATGGAGTTCTCTTCATTAAAAGCGGGAATAACCACGTCAATTTTTGGTGAGATCATTTTAAGAATGCTTCTAGTAGTTTGCTATTCTGGAATAAAGTCTAATAATAAATAATAGGCAAAGGTAGGATTAATTCGCTGATCTGACTGTCTTTATGAGTACATTCTAGGTGATTTTATGAGTAACCGAACCATCGCTAAAACGTAACTCATTTTACATTTTAGAGTAAAATATGCTAACAAAGCTTATTTTTGCAATGTTCTTCTAGAATCGACGTTTTAATACCTGCCATAATTCTTTAAAATCACAGATATCTAATCTGTCAACAATATGAAAAAAATATTACTTTTTACTGCCGTCGTCTTTACCATTCTTTTGAATAGTTGTGTTCCCGAAACTGAAATCTATACAGGCAGTGATGCGGTATTGGGATTTTCGGTTGATACCTTGCGATTTGATACTGTCTTTACGGCTCAAGGCTCGGCGACGCGATCAGTTAAAATATATAATGATCTTGATCGGACGATTGAGATTTCAGAAATCAAATTAGCTAGAGGCGACCAGTCAAAATTCAGAATCAATGTGGATGGTCTTCCTGGTGATGGTACCAATATAGAAATTCCACCTAACGATAGTATTTATGTTTTTGCAGAGGTAACGGTTGATCCAGATCAGGCGATCTCAGAAAGTCCTTATGTGATTCAGGAAGACTTGAGTTTTTTGACGAATGGAAATGCACAACGAGTAGTGTTGGAAGCTTGGGGACAAAACGCAAATTATATCCCTAACCGTTTTAATAATGGAGGAATTGCTGTGCTCGACTGCGACGGAGGAGATGTTATTTGGGATGATCCTAAGCCTTATGTAATCTTTGGTATCATGGTGATTGACAATTGTAATTTAATCATTGCGCCGGGTACCAATATCTATGTCCATGGTGGTTTAGAATCTTTTGTGGATGAAGAGGACATGTTACAGTTTTTTAATGATGGTCGAATTATTACGACAGGGACTGGACGGATTGAAGTGAATGGAACATTAGAAGAACCGGTTACGATTCAGGGTGATCGATTAGAAGAAGGATTTGCCGATGTTTCTGGTCAATGGTTTGGAATTGTTTTAGGAGCAGGGAGTAAGAATAATGAATTTAATCATGTAACGATTAAAAATAGTTCGCTTGGAATTGCGGTTGATTCTGCGGGTACTTTAGAAATTGAAAATAGTAAAATATTTAATACAGCTTCACATGGTTTATTTGGAATACATGCGGAGATAAATGCTAGTAATTGTTTATTGTATAATAATGGAGCAACGGCACTTCGAGCGACGTATGGAGGTAATTATGATTTTAAAAGTACGACCGTAATTAGCAACGGAGATCAAGCGGCTTCGGCCTTGAGTTTGAGTAATTTACTTTGTACGGATTTTCCGACCTGTTCTAATATATTAAGAAACCCGCTTAATGCGAGAGTTGAAAATTGCATTCTAGTTGGATCTGGTAATGACGAAATTAGTTTAATAGAAATTGAGGATACGGACTTTAATTATGACTTTAGAAACTGTATCGTAAAGGTCGAAGAAATTCTGATGGCAGATCAGTATCCTAATTTTTTGGAGGATTGTGAAAATTGTATTTCTTATGATCGAAGTGATGCGTTATTTTTTGATGCCAACGAAGATGATTATCATTTAGATACCCTTTCAATTGCCGAAGAGCGCGGATTCTTTAATCCTGATTATCCACTTGATTTAGATGGTGTAATGAGAGATATGGAAAGACCTGATATCGGTTGCTACGAATATGTTTATGAATAAAATCGCGATCTTAGGAGCTGGTTGGTTAGGCTTTCCACTGGCAAAGGCGTTGGTAAAAGAGGATTATTTCGTTAATGCCTCTACTACTTCTCCAGATAAATTAGATGCTTTAACTAGGAATGGAATTCATCCATTTTTAATAAAACTTTTACCCGATGGACCAGAAGGCGAAGCCATTGAATCTTTCTTAGATGTAGATATTTTAATGATCAATATTCCACCGGGTCGGCGTGATCCGGATGTCCAAATTAATTTTCCAAAAAAAATAAAATCCTTAACTTCGCTGGCCCAAAAGACAGGAATAACGCGTTGTATTTTTGTCAGTTCTACAAGTGTATATAGTGACGTGCAGGGTAGGGTAGATGAGCAAACGATTCCCGAACCGACCACTAATTCTGGGAAGGCTTTATGGACGGTAGAAAAGTATTTACAATCTTTATCAAATTTCAAAACGACGATTATTCGACCGGGCGGACTGGTTGGAGGAGATCGTTTAGCAGGACGTTTTTTAGCAGGAAAAAAAGATATCCCAAACGGAAATGCACCTGTCAATATGATTCACCAGACAGATTTAGTAAATATTATTTTAAAAATTATTGATCAAAAAATATTTGGAAAAACCTTTCATGCCGTAGCTGATCAATCTCCTACTCGTCGAGATTTTTATACCCACCAAGCCAATAAACATGGATTTGAAACTCCTGAATTCTTACCCAATGGCGGAACCGGTCCATTCAAAATAATTAAAAACGATTATTTAAAAAAGACCCTGGATTATCAGTTTGTTTTTGGAGATCCGATGGGATTTTGAAATAAAAACGTAAGGTAGAGTCGTAGCATGCTACGACTCTACCTTATGTTTTTATTTACCTCTGCACCACCACTTTCCTCACCACCAAGTCTTCTTCCATTTCCATTCTAACAAAATAATTTCCAGTAGCCAATTGACTAGGAAGATTCCAGTTAATCGTTTGAGAACCAGCAGGTAAAATGGTTTCTGCTTTTTGAGCTACTTCTTTTCCACTGATATCTACCAATCTCAAGCCAACCGCTTGTGTCTTTTTATTTTCAAATTCGATATTAAGATAATCGATCGCAGGATTAGGAAATATATTGACCGCAATATCTTCGACAAAATTTTCAGTATTGACTACATCATTTAGATCAATAGTATAAAAAGATCGTCCATAAGTTCCTGCGAGTAAAGTACGTGTTGGTTCATGCAAGCGTAAATCACAGACCACGGTATTTGGTAATCCCATGCCAAGTATCTGCCAATTTTGACCATCATCAAAACTAACCCATACGCCGAGATCACTGGCTAAGTAAAGTCTTTCTTCAATAGCTGGGTCAATAATAATATCATTGGCTGGAACTTCAGGAAGGTTACCAGAAACATCGACCCAAGACTGTCCACCATTGGTTGTTTTGAGTACGTGTGGCTGGTAGTCTACATATCGATAACCACTCATGGTAACATAACAAGTCATGGCATCATTCGGATCAATAGAAACACGCGTTACATAACGATCAGGCAATCCAGCTGAAATATTATTCCAAGTATTTCCACCGTTGGACGTCATCTGAACATTACCGTCATCCGTTCCTACATAAATAACATTTGGGTCCGACTCAGATACATCAATAGTTGTGATGGTTCCAAAACCAGAAGCACCACTAGGATGTTGACCATCGGTCAAGTCTGGACTAATTTGATTCCAAAAGACCGCTCGATCTGTACTGCGGTATAAATAATTTGTTCCAGTATATAAAATAGAAGTATTGTTTTTATCCATTACAATCGGCGTGTTCCAATTTTTTCGGTCATCGAAACCAATACCATCTTGTGCCCAATCAAAAGAAAGACCACCATTTGTAGATCGGAAAATATTTCCTCGTTGAAACTCTAGATAAATAAAGTCATTATCAGTAGGATCAACAATTACATAAAAACCATCTCCTCCGAAAATTCTTTCATAATCATCATTTTGACCAGTGAGTGTTCGATTCGTTCCATTATCTTGTGCACCACCATAGAGTCGTTCTGGATTTTGTTCATCTAGTTCACAAGCATAGAATTGAGTGATGGGCAGATTGGCGCGATGCTGCCAACTGTTACCACCATTTAAGGATACATAGATTCCACCATCGTTTCCAATGACCCGGAAATCAGGATTGGAAGGATGAATTTCTAAAGCATGAAAATCTACATGCATGTTTTGGGTCTCTTCGTCAAAAGAAATACCACCATCGGTAGATCGTACAATGTCGACACCCATTACGTATACTTCATTCGGATCATCAGGTGCTACTCGAATATTACCAAAATACCAACCAAATGATGAGTTGACAAAACCAATATCTGCATCCAAATTAAACCAAGTATCTCCACCATTAAAAGATTTATAGAGCGCCGAAAATTCATTGGTAACTGGATTGGTAGTATACGTAGCATATATCTGATTTGGATCAGAAGGCGCAATGTATAATCCAATTCGTCCGGTATTTTCATCACTCACAGGAAGCCCGTTAGTAGTAAGTTTGGTCCAATTATCTCCACCATCCGTAGATCGGTAAATTCCAGAAGTAGGTCCACCATAAATTCTTCCCCAAGGGTAGCGTAGTCGTTCCCAACTGGCAGCAAAAATGATATTTGGATTTTCTGGATTGATGGCTAAATCAATAATGGCGGTAGAATCACTGATAAATAATACTTGCTCCCAATCTTCTCCGCCATTGACACTTCGATAGACACCACGGTCATTAGATTTTCCATAAAGCGTTCCAGCAGCTGCTACATATATACGATCTGTATTTTCTGGGTCGATCACAACTCGGCCGATATGTTCGGTGTTTTCGAGGCCCATATTTTCCCAGTTATTTCCACCATCCGTTGTTTTGTAAATTCCATCACCTGGGGAAGCGGCAGAATCAAAGCCACCATTGGCTTCACCGGTTCCTACGTAGAGTGTTTGTGGGTTTTGTGGATCAATGGCTAAATTTCCAATAGACATAGCTCCGTAGTCGTCAAAGATGGGCGTCCAGCTATTACCAACGTCCGTAGTTTTAAAAATACCTCCATTAGCGGTACCTGCGTAAATCGTAAATACATTAGATGGATCTAAAACCAAATCGGTGATTCGACCACCTACGTTGATCGGACCTTTTGATTCCCAAGTGGTATTTGTACGCTGAACGGCTGCTTCTCGAGCTAGTTGCGCTTGTTTACGTGCTGCCCGATAAACCGGACGATTGATTTGATTATGTGGATAAGCTCGTTGTGCGAAAAAATAATCGTCTGGCCTTTTTTCAGCATTTTCACCAGCTTCTTCCCCTATTTCAGGAGGAGTGGTAACAGTTTGATTATTATTATGAATCCAAGTTCCAATCAGAAAGCAAGGAATCAAAAGACCGAGGAGGAGGAATATCTTTTTCATTTTATTAAAATTTTCAAGATTAAAAGTACGTGGATAAAACTTACATCTATTTTTGTTCACG
>CALKJE010000492.1 GCA_937995675.1 uncultured Saprospiraceae bacterium | reverse complement strand
CTATCCGCTCTTTTCTTTTCCCACTATTTTTTTGAATGTATTCTGCGCTTAATAAAGGCTGTCTTTTATTTTGTTTACTGTTCCTTATGGGATGGGTGACCGAGCTATGTGCACAAGAGGATACTTTGGCCTTGCCGATTATTACGGTTGCAGAAAAACCAATTTTTAGTGGTGAGCAAATAGACCAAACAGACAAAGACGTTCTACGTCAACAACCCGCTACACACGTTGGAGAACTGCTGGCTCAATCTACAGGAGTGTTTGTTAAATCCTTCGGTGGTGGAAGCTCTGCTACGACTTCTATTCGTGGTGGCAGCGCAGAACATACCCGCGTACTTTGGAATGGATTGCCACTCGAAAATCCAATGCTAGGACAACTTGACTTTTCTTTATTACCTGCTATCTTTATTGATGAAGTAGCCGTTCATTATGGTGGAAATACAGCAGCTTGGGGCAATGGAGCTATCGGCGGAACAGTCCAACTCGATAATAAAACAGACTGGAAAAAGAAGAATTTAATTGCTCAATATACTGCTACACGCGGAGCATTTGGATTAGCGCAACAAGGCTTAAAAATTGGTTTTGGTAATGAAAAAATTCAAATAATCAATCGAATATTTCATCAGCAATCCACTAATGATTTCACCTATTTTATTAGTGAGAATTTACCTCGCCGAGAGCAAACCAATGCAGCCACCAAACAATGGGGAACCTTACAAGAGTTCCATTATCGTATCACGCCTCGTCAAACACTGAACGCGTATTTTTGGTACCAAACCATGAATCGTCAACTTCCACCACACGCAGCTCAAACTCGATCAGAAGCTCGTCAATCCGATGAAACAAAACGACTCACTGTTGATTGGCAGTATGCCGGAAACAATTGGTTATTGAAGGCACAAGCAGCATGGTACGATGAAGAGTTATTGTATGTAGATCCTTTGAGTGGCATCGATGATTTAAGTGGCTTTAATACTTTACTAGGACAATTGACCGGGACCAAAAGTATTGGTAAAAACCATCGCCTCACCTTGGGAATCCAAGAAGCATTTTATAAAGCAACTACCGATCTATATCAAAATAGTGTTACCCAAAATCGTCACGCAATCTGGTCCGATTGGAAAACAGATTGGCGAAAACTATCCCTCCAATTAAGTCTCCGTCAAGAATGGCAAGATGGAAATGCCTTTCCTATCGTTCCTAGTTTCGGAGCGGTATATCGACCTTGGCAATGGATCAGTTTACGAGGACGTGTGAGCCGAAATTATCGTTCTCCAAATTTAAATGCACTGTATTATTTCCCAACGGGAAATCCTGATTTATTACCAGAAAGTGGTTGGAGTCGAGAGCTGGGATTGGATATTAATTTTATTAAATCAAATAATTGGACGGGACGTTATTCCTTAACCGGATTTCGGAGAGACATCAAAAACTGGATCCGTTGGATCTTGCCAGAAGGTAGTTTTACTTACGCACCTACAAATATTGCTGCGGTCAAAAGTGAAGGGTTAGAACATCGTATCGACTTAACTGGCGTAGCCCAAAACACTATTATTAAAGTATCACTTGGTTATAATCAATTGAGGTCTATCCACAAAAAAAGTATTACTCGACCGCAAATCGCTGCCGGAAGTCAACTGGTTTACACGCCAAAGCAACAGTTTTTTTCTACCCTAAAAATAAATTATAAGGCCGCCTTATTTACTTTCCAACATCGATTCGTTGGAGAAGTTATCACGCTCAATAACAATATACTACCTGGATATCACCTAAGTGACTTGACAATTGGTTATCAACTAAAAACAAATCGCTGGCAACATCGATTGAGCCTGCGAATCAACAATCTTTGGGATAAAAATTATCGGATTTTAGAAAGACGAGGAATGCCGGGGCGGCATCTTAGT
This sequence comes from uncultured Saprospiraceae bacterium, assembly GCA_937995675.1. Lineage (GTDB taxonomy): Bacteria > Bacteroidota > Bacteroidia > Chitinophagales > Saprospiraceae > JALZUU01. Next base: position 8,914 of record CALKJE010000492.1, on the reverse strand, counting down.
TTTAATGTTGAATCGTTGATTCGTTGATTCGTTGATTCGTTGAATTGTTGAATTGTTGAATTGTTGAATTGTTGAATTGTTGAATTGTTTAAAGATATAGCACTTTTAATAGAAAAAACAGGGTGAAAAATCATGGAATCACCCTTCAGGGTCGGGGTAAAATTTCATGATTTTTTGCCGGCGCCAGTCGTTGAATAACAATATCTAAAATAAAAATTAACTAAAAAATTAAAAATAGAAACATGAAAAAATTATTTACCCTTTTATTCTTGATCTCTTATTTGGGCGTGAATGCGCAGACATATTTTGAAGACGTCGTTTCTACTGGAGAATTCTTAAATGACAGTTCTCCAGATACTGGTTTTGTCTTTGACAATTTATTTTTCCCAAACTCTTTTACCGACTGCGGACCAGATTGCGAATTCTGGTCTGGGTGGGCGATCTCAGCCGATACAGATGTGACCACACCAGGGTTTATGAATCAGTATAGTTCTATCGTAGGAGAAGGAGCAGATGGAACACCAGCTTATGCGGTAACTTTTGCATTTTCTGAATCTTATGTGGCACTAGACCTGAATCAACCTGGTATGACAACCATTCCATCTGTTCATGTAACAAATAGTACTTACGCCTATTTGAGTATGCGAGATGGAGATAGTGTTGCGAAAAAATTTGGTGGAGAAACAGGAGACGATCCAGATTATTTTTTGTTAACTGTTAAAACTTATTCGGAAGATGAACTGCAAGATTCGATTTTATTTTACTTAGCTGATTTTAGATTTGAAGACAATAGTCAAGATTATATTTTAGACGAATGGATGGAAATTGAATTTCCTAGCGCACAAGTGGATAGTGTAACCTTTGGTTTATCTTCTTCAGATGTTGGAATGTTTGGAATGAATACGCCAGCTTATTTCTGTGCAGATGTATTTGGCAATCCATTGGTACTGAATACAAAAGACAATACACTTCCTGGAGTATCTTTGGTTAACACGCTCGCTACTTCTGAATTAATTATTAAATCTGAATTAGACAAAAAAGCAAATTATCAAATTTTCGGATTAAGTGGACAAGCATTAAAACAAGGAACTATCCATCAAGGAGAGCAATACATTTATGCAGAAGATTTACCTGTTGGCAAGTATTGGATTCGAGTGCAGCAAGACGGATTGCAGTGGACACAAGGATTTGTAAAACTGTAGAATAGTGTTGATAAGTTGGTCTTGCTCAAGACCATACTACTGGGCATTTTTTCCTTTTGCAGCCTCCTAGTTCCGGCAAAACCACCGGAAAGTTGCTTCAAACCCGCAAATGCCCAGTAGTATGGTCTAACACAAAGATCCGTTTAGAATTAAAGCGAGCTAGACTAAATCAAAGACTCAGTTAAAATACTACTTCAACAATCCACTAACGATTAACCCCATCGAAAATATATTTTGGTCTCCTGTAGTACCGTCACGTCCATAAGATTTCTGATACTTTCGGACGACGAAAAAATCTAAGGTAAAATTTGGAGAGATAAAATTAGACCAACCGACGGCACCTTCTAGAGAAAGCGTTCGAAAACTAGTCGTCCACCAAAAATCTCCGGTTTCTGAATCTCGAATTCTTCTATAGTTTCCACGAATACCAGCTCCCACTTGAAGCCATGGTTTTCCTTTTTTTTCCGGTCGGAAATATTTTCGAACAAGCGGTGTAAAACCCAAAATCCCTATTCGACTATCCAAATTTAAAGCTGCCTCTAATCGCATCCCAGTCGCCCAACCGCGTCCCCAAAAGCGTAGAAGTTCAGGTCGAATAAAATCGTTTTCTCCCAATCCGAAACTTCCTCCAACTAACCAGTTGCCAGGATAAAAACGATAATCTATTTTCGTTGATGCTGTTTTATCTTTTCGGTGGATAAAGAATTGTAATCGTCCTTCTAGTCTTAGTGGAGTCCCTTCTGACACCATCCAATCTTGTGGTATTCTTCTTTGCCAAGAAATCATTTGATAATTAAACAGAAATTCTATACCAATTGCCTCCTGTAAAAACGCTTGGACGCCGCCTTGTAAATAACCAGAACGATTTTGAAAAGTTCTACTACCTCCACCATTTTCCGTAAGCGTATTTTTATTAAACATAAATTCTCCACCATAAAATAAAAATAAATTATCTAGCTGTTTAAAATAGTGTCGAACAAATAATGACTGGCTCACCGGCGCAAATCTTCGTTCTATATTTCCTCCCAATCCAATACTCAACTTTCCACCCAACATCAAGTGATTGGTGACCATATAAGAAAGCTCTGGTGAAAGTCGTAAATTAAAACTGTTTAAGGATTCTGGAGGAGCACTGGGAAAAGAAAAATTTTCCTGCCGCAATTCTCCATTGATCATCCAACTTCCTTTTTGTAGTTGTGCTTGAGCGACAAGCGTCAAACTCAACATAAAAAAACTAAAAAGAAGTAGGCGTTTGATCATGATTTTGTTTTAATAAAAGTCTTTAACATCTTAAATGCTTCGTGATAATTTTTATTATTATTAATCACTACATCTGCAGATTCACGATAAGGTTCGATATGTTTTTCAAAACTTGGCAAAACGTGATGTTCGTAGCGATAGAGTACATCTTCCAGCGGATAATTTCGTTCTGTTTTATCTCTGATAATACGACGAATCAATTTTACATTTTCTTTAGCATGGACAAAAATCCGAAGATCGAGTAAGGCATTAATTTTTTTATAATGAAAAATATACAATCCTTCTACGATAATAACAGGAGCAGGCTTTAAGATAATTTTCTTTGGCTTTGCTTTTTTATTATTAAAAGTATACTCTACTCGTTCGCAGGATTTTCCTTTGATCAATAATTTTAGATCCGCTAAAAATTCTTTTTTATTTATCGCTCCTGGCAGATCAAAATTAATAATCCCATTTGCGTCTACCTTTTGTTTATCCTGTGGATAATAATAGTCATCTAAAGAGATCACACAAACTTTTTTGGTAGAAAATGCTTTTTTTAATTCACGAATTAACGTCGTCTTTCCAGAACCGGAGCCACCGGCAATTCCAATCAAATAGGGTTTTCTTTTCATTATTTTCTGAGCATACACTCTTTATAATCGTTGAGGTCTCTTATCTATTTGAAGATAGATTCTAAACGATTGATTATTTATGATTAATGCGAATCAAGAGTTGGAAATAAATGTATGGATCAAAGAAACATTATCTTCCAATTGGGTTCGGGATTTAATTGCTTCTTGCCGCTTGCTTGGCCACCCGTCCCTTCGGGTTCGCTATTAGCATTAGCTCATCTCTTCTATCGCGATAGAAGGAAGCAAGAAGCAAATAGCGAGCAGCAAGAAGCAATTACCAAGACCCTTTTTGATCATTAACTAAAACTTTAACTCCTCATTCGCATAATTATTTAATTCTGGTGTTTCTTAACACTTTTAAACCTACAAAGCTAAAAATATTTGGCCATTAGTTTTACTCTTAGACTTTATTACAAAGTTATTTCTATTTGGTTTCTTTATAAAACATTTCTCAATAAAGTCTATTAATTCAAAGACATTCCTTAATTTACACCTTAAATGATTAACGTAAAGCTTTCTCTAGCTTACGAACAAACAAATGTACAACTAACTTTACTATGGATATACTGACAGATATTGTCCGCGGACTGATTGGAATAATCTCTATGCTCGCCATCTGCTATGCACTGAGTGCCAACCGAAAAGCAATCGACTGGAAACTCGTATTTTCTGGTATTGCGCTGCAAATAGTGTTAGCACTCTTGATCCTAAAGGTAGATTTTATCTACGATGGATTCAAATTAGTTTCAGATGGATTTGTAGCATTGCTGAGTTATGCTGATGCAGGTGCAGCCTTTTTATTTGGCACCTGGCCCGATGGCGCATGGCTCGTCAATGAAGTGAACGGTGCAGCTCCTCCGGGAACAAAAATGCCAGTCGCTCCAGATACGAAAATGGAAATTTTCAAACTAGGTTATATGTTTGCCTTTAAGGTATTACCAACCATCATTTTCTTTGCCGCTTTCACTTCGATCCTTTATTATCTTGGAATTCTACAAAAAATCATCTACGTCTTTGCCAAAGGAATGAGCAAAGTCATGCGACTCTCTGGAGCAGAAAGTCTAGCAGCAGCAGCCAATGTTTTTATTGGACAAACCGAAGCACCTTTGGTAATCAAACCGTATTTAGACAAGATGACCAAATCCGAAATCATGTGTTTGATGACGGGTGGAATGGCGACCATTGCCGGAGGTATCTTTGCACTTTGCGTATCTCTGCTTGGACCTGAATATGCGTTACATTTTTTGACCGCTTCGATTATCTCCGCTCCTGCGGCTATTGTAGCTGCAAAGATTTTATATCCTGAAACGGAGGAAGTTGATCGCTCCGTGACTGTTCCAAAAGAAAGACTTGGTAATAACTTACTGGATGCCATTTCAATCGGTACTACGGACGGTGTGAAATTAGCCGTCAACGTTGGTGCCATGCTCCTCGTTTTCATCTCACTCGTTGCTTTTGTTAATGCTATTTTAGGATGGTTTGGTGGTTTTACTGGATTGAATGGAGTCGTCAACAGTTTTACGGATGGACGTTTTGCTACCCTTAATCTAGAATCTATTCTGGGACTTATTTTTTCTCCTATTGCCTGGTTATTGGGTACTCCTTCCGAAGATCTGATTTTAGTAGGTTCTCTATTAGGAAAAAAGACGGCTGTCAATGAGGTGGTTGGCTACGTCGATCTAAGTATCATAAAAGATCAATTATCTCCTAAATCAATCGTCATTGCTACTTACGCGCTTTGTGGTTTTTCTAATTTTAGTTCTATCGGAATTCAAATTGGAGGCATCAGCGCAATTAGCCCAGAACAACGTCCTACCCTCACCGAACTTGGAATCAAAGCTTTGATCGGTGGAACCATTGCGTGTTTTTTGACGGCGTCAGTAGCAGGAATGGTGCTGAATGAGATTATTGTTTAAGTTGTTGAAACGCTGCGCTTGTTGAATCGTTGAATCGTTGAAAATCTAATTTATTTAAAATGAAGTTGTTTAAGAATGTTCACAAAAGGTGAGGCTAGAAGCTTGATTATCAAGACGATGCAAATTTTGAGGTTCATAGCCAAAGCTATGGTGCCGATAAATTTGTGAAGTATTGGTGATCAATGATTTAGCCGTAACCATTGTGCTTCATTTTTAAACAACTTCAATAAAAAATTAGCTAAAAAAAATGAAGGATCAGGAAAAAACACCTACTTGGTTTAAGGTAGTTGCTATCTTAGCGATTGTTTGGAATTTTATGGGGTTGATTGCATTCTTTATGCAAATAACCATGTCCGCGGAAACACTAGCAGCGATGCCTGAAGCAGACCGGACGCTTTATGAAAATACGCCTATTTGGGCTACGGCTGGTTTTGCAGTTGCAGTCATTGCTGGGACTTTAGGTTCTGCTGGTTTATGGCTCCGAAAAAAATGGGCACATCCCGTTTTTCTGCTGAGTCTGATTGGTGTGATTGTTCAGCAAACTTATATATTCTTTATTAGTGGAATGATGAAAGACGCAGCGATAAGTTCGATGATTATGCCTGCCATGATTTTACTGATTGCTATCCTTTTATTATTCTATTCTAAACGAATGATCAAGCACGGTTGGTTGCGTTAACGATCCAATCCGATCGTGGCGAGACCTCGTGTCAATTCTCTTACGATTCCCTTTTGTTTTGGATCATAAATCCAATTGGTGTCAAAGCGTGCTAGTATCTCGCTATTGGGCTCATCGCTTAAGGTGAGGCTATGGAATTCGGTGTTTTTATTTTGTTGATGAAAACGAATATCTGCTAAAACATCATCGTCAATTTTATACATCACAAAATCTGAAATCATCAACACATCTGCGTCTTCGTAATTTTGGTTTTTGAGTTGACGCAAGGCTTCATACAATGCAAGCGAAGCATCGGTTCCACCATAAAAAGACATTTGTAAAAACTTAGCAATATCATCAATCGAGTTGGCAATGTCGTAGAGGTCTAAAGTTTGAATTCCAACGGAAAAATTAATCAGATAAGCTCTTCTATTTTCACGAATCGCCATCTTTAGAATTCCTAGACAAATTGCCTTAGCGAGTTGTTCTGGACGACCTTTCATCGATTCACTCGTATCGACACAAATGATAAATGGTCCTTTTTCTTTTTGTCTCACCTTTTGGAAGACTTCCATTTCTTGATCATTGCTTGTCACTAATCTTCGATCTTCGTAGCGGAAAGTTAAGAGGTTTTTATCTGCATATTTTTTTAGAAATAAATCCTCCGTTGCATCATCACTCAACAATCCCACTTCTGAGCTAACAAGATTACTTAAATCTTGGCTTTCATGGATACCGACAATTTCTGCTTTCGCTGTTTCATCTACCTTCCATTCTTTTCGAATAATCGTTTTTTCAAACGTCTCTTCCTCTATTTCAATTTCTGCCGCGCGCATATTTCCAAGAATATCTGCTAACTCCTGAATAGAAGATTCTTCTTTTAGAAATTCATTGTATTTTTTTAACACATCAAAACTAGTATCCTGCCAGAGATCTCGCGACAAATCCCAACCCAAATAATCGGTAAAAGGAGTTACCATCGAAAGAAGTTGTTTATACTCGTTGACTTTCGCTTCTAGTAATTCCGTAAATTGTTCTCCTTCCTCCTGTAGTTTTTTTAGTTGATAAACTAAAATCTTTCCCTGCAATAACGCATCCCATTGTGACAATAAATCAGTGACCACCAACTCAAATTTTTCTTTCTCTGCTGCGGCATGTGTCCCTTCTTCTTTCTGAAAATATCTATTGAACTGTACATCGTAAAAATCAATATCCAACTGTTCGCGCGGATAAGTTTCTCGAATAAAAGCAATCAGATGGGCTCGACGGATTCGAAAGATTTTTAAAGGCGTTACCGACCAACCAGAGAGTCGATCGACTTCAGTATCATAAGGATGTTTAGTGGCTAATTTTTTAAAAGTTTTACGAATCCAGTATAGCGTATCTAGCACTACTTGTTTGGTAATCAATTCATTTTTTTCACAAAGCAAAAGCAGATCCTCTATTCCAAAAATATTGTCTAAGGCAGAAATAAAATATTCAAAGTACTGATCATTTATTTTAGGATTATCGTAAGCGTATCCATCTATCTTGTGTTTAAAATAAGCCACGAGATACTTTCTGGTTTTCCGATCTAGCAGGTTGCCAAATTCGATAAAACGGTCGTACTCTTCTTCCAGTATAGCTGCGGTATCTTTCTGCATTTAATTTATTTTTGCCACATTTATTTTTGCCACAAAGACGCGAAGACACAAAGTTTTTTCTCTTCTATCGTGGAAGGATTTTTGTTTTTATTTTTTCTTTGTGCCTTAGTTGTCTTCGTGGCCTTTCACCTAATTTTCTTTTTGATAGGAAAAAGCTAATTTTTCTAATCGTAGTGAAAGGTTTTCCAAAGCAGCTTTTACTTCCTCTAGATTACTCCGAACAATTTCAGCGCGTTCAGGATCAACGAATAAATTTCCGGTGAGATGGTTCATTTCACTTGGAGCGTTTTCGCTGATTTTCGCTTGCTGGGCAGCAATATATTTATTCAACCGTTCGAGGCGTTCATCCCAAAAACTGGTGATCACTTTATGAGGTTGTTTAAAAATAATTTCGGTGCTTTCTTTTTGTTGAGTCACCAATGGAAACGTATAAATGGTATCGCTATAAGAAACATCAATCGTATTTTCAGAGAGTCCACGTTTGGTCTTAATTCGGTTGATCAGGTTTTCGGCTTCGTCATAATAATTGGTAACTTGATAATCTTCTAACGATAGTTTTCGAAACTGTTCAATCGTTATCATGTTGCCTTTAAACTGATTTACCTTCTTATCAATTTTATAAAATTTTTCATTAATCGGCATTAATTGAGCGACTGTAGAAACATAAGGCACTTGTGTTTCTTGTTTGACATCCGCTTCAAAATCAGCTACTTCCTTTTTAAGGTTTTGTAGATTGACGACCATTGTGTAGCCGTGCTTCCGAATCGCATCAATCAGCATTTCGCGGATCACTTCTCGATGAGCGGGAAAATTCCAAAGACAATGTTCCATCAGAAAACAGTCCATTAAATCGACCTTTTTCCGTCCATTGAGAAAGGCGGAAGTTCGTATTAGTCGAACAACTTTTTTCCAACGGCGATCATAGATTTTTATCGGATTATCTGCGTGATTGGGATGGCTATTATATTCATCAATTTTAGCGGTGATTAGCTGAATCGTATTTAATACCTCGGCAGGTACTTCGATTTGGTCAATCACTGCTGACCATTGATCTAATTCTGCGTTGGTTAGTTTTAAATCATCCGAAATTTCGTCTTTATAAACATCGCGTGTATCGACGATCATCTGTACGAATTGATTTCGTTTTTTAATATTGCCAATTTCTAATCGAAGTAAAAAACGATCCCAGATAGGTTCGAGGGATTGATTACGCGGTGGAAGTTCATTGGAAGCGGTAATAATTCCTCGGATATTTACATCAATATCTTCGGCCCCATTTCGATATATTTTTTCATTTAGAATGGTTAATAACGCATTTTGAATAGCAGGTCCTGCTTTCCAAATTTCATCTAAAAAAACAATATTCGCTCCCGGCAAATACCGTTCTGTGAGTCGTTCGTATTGATCCTCTTCTTTTAATTTCTTGATAGAAATAGGCCCAAAAATCTCGTCCGGTGTACTAAATTTACTCATCAAGTACTCAAAAGAGATACCATCTCGAAAAGCAAATTTTAATCTACGAGCAATCAAACTTTTTCCTACCCCAGGAGGTCCCAACAAGAAGATGCTCTCCCCTGCTACCGCCGTTAGAAAAGCTAAATTCATCGGCTGCTCCCGCTCA
>CALKJE010000491.1 GCA_937995675.1 uncultured Saprospiraceae bacterium | reverse complement strand
GCCGCTCATCGCGCGGCAGGCATTGCTCAGGAAGGCGAGGCGGGAGGGGGAGAACCGTGTGAATTGGGCGATCGTCCCGCAGGGGTGCGGGCCGTTATCGGCCCGGCTAGCCACCCCGACCTGATAACGGCGCATGGCCGTGCCGCCGGGGGTAACCCGAACTTCCAGTTTTTTGTATCTCCAATCATCTCAAAATTTTTCGCGGATAAAAACGAACCACATCCGAATTTTCTGCTAGACCTTTCATAAATCAGGTGGTTATAAGACTCAAATCCATCCATGCTACTAGTACATTCCCCTTTATCGCCAGAAATAGAGGTAATATTCAAACTGCTCAACCGATCATTATCATCAAACTTAAGTTCATTGACCACTAGTGTTTCGCCCATTTTCCGGTAAACTTCCTGAGTTTTTAAGATATCCTCCTCAGAAGCATCTGCTGTAATAATGGAAATAAAAGGCGTATCAATATCTTTTGAATGAGGACTTCCAAATGCCATCCAGATCACTAATATAACAGGAGCGAGTAGAAAATATTTCCAACTTTGAGCGGTAGAAGATTTCTTTTGTTGCATCATCATGATTCGTTTTTTTAGGAGTGAAGAATTATAGTTAGTTGCAAGACTGTAAGGGTAGTTTGGTACAGCTATTTGCAATAAATTATATTGATAGGTCTTTTTATCGACACCATTTTTTAGCAAATTTTGATCAACTAAATACTCTAGATTTGTTTCTACTAATTTTCGATGCCACCAAGCAAAAGGATTAAACCACTGAATGATGATTAATAATTCAGATAAGAGAATATCCCAAGAGTGTCGCTGTTGAATATGGGTGGTTTCGTGCGCAATGATTTGTTGAAATGTGGATGAATCATAAGCGTTTCTATCTATAAATAAAAAACTAAAAAAAGAGAAGGGGGCCAGAATTCCTCTAGGATAAATAAAAAATATTTTTCCTTTTTGTTCTTTTTTATTAAAAATAATTAGTAAGAAAATAGAGAATAATTGTGCTAAAAAGCGGAGTAAGAATATGAAAAATCCGATTAAATAAATTAGAAAAATAATAGCTTCCCAATTCAATTTTTTGATTGGATTTTTTTTAGACATAGGAGTGATATTCTTATTGTCTAAAGTTGGAGCGACCTCTACAAATTCAGGTTTGCTTTCAGAGATCTCCGTTTTTGTAAGCACAATGTTTGAAAACCAAGAAGGAGTTTCTAACAAAGGAAGCGTTAAGGCTAATAGAATATTAGCTACTAAAATCCAGCGATTTAATTTTAAGAAAGTTTCTTTTTGTAGGAAAATTACAAAAAATAAAAGTAAAAGACTTAGACAAAGTCCACTTTTTCCGAGATATAAAAATAACTCCCCCATTATTCTTTCTCTTTTTCGATGAGTTTAATAATCTCTTTTAATTCATCAACAGAAAGCTTTTCTTCTTTGGCGAAAAAAGTGACCATCTTTTTGTAAGAATTATTAAAATATTTGGTCATTGTTTTTCCAAGAAAATCTTCTCGTTTGACTAGAGGGAAGTAGCGGTGTGTTTTTCCAAAAGCTTCGTATCCAACATATTTTTTCTCTTCCAATTTTCTAACAATTGTAGATACTGTATTATAATGTGGCTTTGGATCTGGTAGTGCCGCGACAATCTCTTTCACAAATGCCTTTTCAAGATTCCAAAGCACTTCTAAGATCTCTTCTTCTTTTCTAGTTATTTTTTCCATAACTCAAATGTATAACTATTTTTATAGTTATACAACTATTTTTATAGTTTTAACATTTTTCTCTTCCCTTTTTTAAGAATGTTGATTATTTTATAAAGAGGACACTAGTTTTACTCACCCTGTTATTTAGTGGTTAGTTAAGTGAGTTTTTTAAAGCGATAAGCAATAGGAAAATATTTTAACTAAGATTTCTTCAAAGGAAAGGAGACAAAAAAAGCACCCCTCTCCACCTGAAAAGGAGAGGGGGCACATCCCAAAAACAGATTAAGAAATTTCATTCCGAAATAGTGTGTGGTGGAATGAAAAATCATGAGATTATAATTGTTTGTAAAAACAATTATTAAAAAAATAAAAAGTAATGTGATTTAGATCTTACCAGATCTGACTTTCTCGGGAAAGATAGTGGTCCGTTATTAACTAAGCGTTCACCAATCTTTTATAAGGTATGATTAGATATAAAACTACTGTTACTCTATTTCGAGTCCCTTCGAAGAGTAATAGCAATAGACGGTATTCTGGAGGAACACCACAACAAATTTATGATCGGTAATTGAGAATGTAGAAGGGTTTTGGGAAGAAGGCGTTTTTAACGCGTCACAAATATATATAAAAAAAATTAATTGTATGTAACTTATTTAGGGTATATTTTTAAGAAAAGAAGTCATGTGCCCGCTAATTCTGTAAAACAAGTGGAATTAAACTTTAAAAAGAGTTATATTTGTTCCGTTGCCATACCGAATAACATTTTGGTCATGTTATTTAGTAACCTACCTTACTCAGGCTACCTTCCTAGCAACAAATAAATCAAATAATGTTGTTTTTTTTCATTTTGTGCTTCGGCGTTAACAATACCTTACAACACAACCACATGAACTATCTTAACCGACTCATAGTCACTTTCATCTTTATTAGTCTTGGAATTTTTAATTCCCTCACCGCTCAAATTTTCATTAATGAAATAATGGCAAAGAACGATAATGTCATTGCCGATGAAGCTGGTGAATTTGACGACTGGATTGAATTATACAATGCAGGAACGAGTCCTGTTAATCTTGCTGGATATTATTTTTCAGAGGAGATTACAGATCCTACCTTTTGGGAAATCCCCGATACGGACCCTGCACTTACAACCATTCCTGCGGGAGGATATCTTATTATTTGGGCAGACAAAGATCCAGAGCAAGGTCCTCATCATATTGATTTTAAGTTAAGTGTTGATGGTCAAGAAATCTATTTGCATGGACCAGATGGAAGTACTTTGATTGATGAATTAACCTATCCTTCTCTTTCAACCAACACTTCTTATGGAAGAGAAACTGACGGCGCTGCAAATTTTCAAACTTTCTCTGCTCCAAGTCCAGGAACAGACAACACGGCAGGAGTCAGTTCTTATAATGCGATTTTAGTCAATAGAATAAATGATAGTAGCGACGATGCAGAGGAGACCACTCAAGGCTTTATGGCGCTTACCGATGGAGGTATCAATATGGTAAACGATTGGAGTGGAGATCAAACGGTTGGTTTTCGATTTGATGAACTAAAGATTCCTGCGGGGGCGGTGGTAAGTCGTGCCTACATACAGTTTACCAACGCTAGCACATCTGGTAGTAGTGGACCTTCCAACTTAAATATAAACGGTCATGCTACTGGAAACTCGGTGACATTCGAAACTGGGTCACAAAACATTTCTGACCGGTCTCTAACTACGGCTACCGTTAACTGGCAACCCGAAGATTGGGGAAATAGTGGTGAATCAGGAATTAATCACCAAACACCCGATCTAACTGAGGTAGTTCAGGAAATGCTTGACCAACCTGATTGGAATGAAAATAGTGCTTTGACTTTTATTATTAATGGAATGGGAACGCGGGTCGCCTACTCCTATGATGATGGTGATCCATTGCGCGCTCCTCAATTAAATTTAGAAATTTCCATACCAGTCACCAACGAACCGGTCACTAATTTATTTATTAACGAAATAGCTCCAGGTGGTACTTCGCATACTGATGAAACAGGTAGCTTCGAAGATTGGGTAGAAATTTATAACGGTGGAACTGAGACCGTCAATCTGGGAGGACTTTTCCTTTCTGATAGCTATAACAATATGACGAAATGGCAAATCAGCCAGCCTTACTTTCTAGAACCAGGTGGTTTTGTGGTACTCTTTACAGATAAGGATCCTGAAGAAGGAGGACTACACGCCGACTTTAATCTAGAAGCTTCCGGAGAACAATTGGTACTGGCTCAAGCCATCAATAATACGATCCAAGTCATTGATTCTGTCAGCTTTCCAGCTGTGCCCTTTCAAACAACCTACGGACGAATTACCGATGGTGCAGATGACTTTGTAATATTTGGAGAAGTTACACCTAACGAATCCAATAATGGAGCTCTACTAGGCTTGGAGAAGCCGACCATTGATTTAGTAAACGGTATTTACCAGTCAGACCAAATGCTTAGTTTTAGTCATCCTGATCCTGCGGTGACACTACGTTATACACTTGATGGAAAAGAGCCAGAATCTTTTTCTACTGCTTATAGTACGCCATTCACCATCAATAATAATGTAAGCGTAAAAGTAGCTGCATTTAAGTCTGGTCATGTAAAAAGTAATTCAGCGATTGGTTCATACCTTTTTGATATTAGTTCCGAAATCCCAACTTTATATATCAACTCTGATCCAGATAATTTCTTTGATGATGAAATTGGAATCTATGTAAAAGGTACCAATGGTATACCGGGTTATTGCCGAACAGATTCTGTGAATTGGAACAGAGAAGACTGGGAACGCCCTATTAACTTAGGAATGTTTTTACCAGATGGTAGTGAAGCTTTTAATGTAAATGCTGGAATTAGAATCGGTGGTGGATGCTCTCGTACCTATGCACAAAAAAGCTTTAACGTTTATATGCGACGAAATACTTATGGAGATAATGCGATTGATTACCCACTATATGAAGGTCGAGAAAACGAGACTTATGAGCGTATCAAACTACGAAATAGTGGACAAGATTATTTGCGAACGATGTTTAGAGACGGTCTAGTTCAGACGCTACTTTGGGATAAAATTGATATGGACTTACTAGGCTTTCAGCCGACGACTATGTATCTGAATGGAGAGTTTTGGGGTATTTATAATATTCGAGAAATATTCAATGATGAGCATTTTGATAATGTTTATGGGGTTGATAAGGATGATTTGGATTTATTGAAAAATCCAGGAATGCCTTGGGAACAAACTAAAAAAGGATCAGATGTGGAATACAAAGAACTATTTGATTTTGCGGATAATAATGATCTTAGCATACCGGCTAACTACGATGTGGTTGCTGATCAGTTTGATATCAATCAATTGACTAATTACTGGGCATACTCAATTTATATTGCAAAATTTGACTGGCCAGCGAATAATATTATTCTTTGGAAAGAAAGAAAAGCAGGGGAAAAGTGGCGCTATGGTGCTTTGGACCATGACGGAAGTACGGACAATGGATTTGCTTTTGAAACTACACCAGACTTTAATACACTAGAACAGGTAATGGTTGATAATAGTACCGCTTGGCCAAACCATAGTAATAGTACACTGTTTTTGAGAAAATTATTAGAAAATGAGAGTTTCCGGAATGAGTTTGTACAACGTAGCTGTAGCTTTATGGAATTGATTTATTCAGAAGAACGCACAGCGTCGATTACAGACAGTCTCCAAGCTTTAATCGAGCCGCATATTCCAGATCAAGAAATCCGTTGGGGAGAAGAATTATCTATCGGAGGTAACGAGCAAAATTGGCGTGGATGGGTTGCAAATATGAAAGACTTCTTTGTGACTCGACCAGATTTTCACCGTGGATTTATGAATGATCAATTTAACTTAGATGGAACTTATCAACTAACGTTGAATTATAACGAAGCAACCAATGGTAGAGTGGTGATCAACTCTAATGAAATGGAAACACCTTATAACTTTACCAACCTTTACTTTAAAAATATTCCGGTTAGAGTGAAAGCTATTGCAGAAGAAGGTTATGAGTTTTCTCACTGGTTAGAAACAGGAGAAACAACAGAAGTTATTGACTTTGTAGCAGGAGATGACGCGATCTTAACGCCTATCTTTGATGAATTAGTTGGAGTTGATGAACCAGAGGAATTAATCAGCTATCAGGTCTTCCCAAATCCTACGACAGGAAAAGTGAATTTACTTGCGAGTTTTGATGAAACAACAGAAGCGACCATTGCAGTATATGATTTATTAGGAAAAGTAATTTATACTAAAACGATCAATAGTATTTCTCTTAGTGAACAATTGGACTTGTCAAAACAAACTGCAGGAGTCTATTTGTTAAATATTACTACTGAAAAAGGAACCATCACTGAAAGACTTCTACTTAGCAAATAAAGTTAAGATAGTTGCTAAAGGTCTTAGTTTTCCATAAGTAGGATGTCCTTAATTGGTTAAATTATTAGGTCATCCTACTTAAATTGTTTAGTTTTGGAATAGGTAGTTGTTAGAAATATTCCTAACATCGCCATACATCTAGACAATTTTTGACAAGCGCTTAATCCAGCATTGTCAAAAGGGAAAACCCTAGCTCACATGTACGATACGATACTTAGTCTTATTACGGCTTTCTCCCTAACTTATCTTGCCATACCATCTATTATACAGATTGCCAAGGTAAAACGGTTATATGATGAACCAGGGGAACGTCGATCACATACAACGCCAACACCTTCGTTAGGCGGAATCGCCATTTTTGCAGGCGTTATTTTTTCTATTATTCTTTGGACACCTTTCGATGTCTTTGGTGATTTACAATACATACTCTGCTCTTTTATTATCATATTTCTGATTGGAGCAAAGGATGATATTTCCCCTATTTCTCCTACAAAAAAACTGCTCGGCGAATTTCTGGCGGCAGGTATCCTTGTCTTTAAATCCAATGTGATTATAACCAGTCTTTACGGTGTATTTGGAATCGGAGATTTACATTATATTACGAGTGTTGTCTTATCTATTTTTACTATTATCGTAATTATCAATGCTTTTAACTTAATCGATGGTATCAATGGTTTGTCAGGCAGTATTGGAACGTTGATTACACTTACCTTAGGTACGTGGTTTTTGCTGGTAGATCGAGTAGAATTAGCCATCGTTGCCTTTTCATTGGCTGGTGCGGTCATGGCTTTCTTGAAATATAACTACTCTCCGGCAAAGATATTTATGGGGGATACTGGATCTCTTTTGATTGGATTGATCTGTGCCATCTTAGTAATTAAATTTATTGAATTACATCGGGTAATCGGTGATAGTCCTTATGCCTTTCAGGCAGTACCAGCCGTAGCAGTTGGTATTTTGATTCTGCCATTATTTGATACCTTGAGGGTTTTTATTACTCGAATAGCTCGTGGTAATCATCCATTACATCCTGATCGAACACATATCCATCATCTATTGTTGGATTATGGCCTCTCGCATATGCAAGCTACAGCAGTGCTCGTTTTGGTAAATATTTTCTTTATTGGTGTCGTTATTTATTTTCAGAATTTAGGTTCTATGAAGCTATTAATGATCATTCTGATTTTGGCGACACTCATGACTAGCGTATTATTTTATTTGGTAGCACATCGCAAACAAAATAAAGGACTCAATGCTTAACTTCTTTTGGGTCTTTCTTGGCGGAGGATTAGGAAGTATTTGTCGCTATGGAATCAGTAAAATGCTAGCAGGCAATGTGTTTAATTTCCCTTTTGCCACCCTTTTGGCCAATATTATTAGCTGTATTATTTTAGGATACTTATTTGGCTTGGCACTAAAGTCAGGACTGACAGACAATACCAAACTCCTTTGGATGACTGGATTTTGTGGTGGATTTTCTACCTTCTCTACCTTTTCACTAGAAACATTTTCTCTATTCGAAACTGGACAAACCAGCTACGCTTTGCTAAACATTGCAATCAGTCTGCTCGTATGCCTCTTCGCCATTTTTATCGGAATAAAAATTAGTGGATAATCTACCTTGTTCCTTTTTAATCCTAAAAAAAATATCTTATTCAACGCTTCAACGCTTCAACGCTTCAACGCTTCAACGCTTCAACGCTTCAACGCTTCAACAAAAAAAGCCCTCCTTTATCAATAAAAGAGGGCTTTAGTATTTTTAAATTAGAAGGCTAATCTTACGTACGTTTCACGCCGATATTTAACGAAACACCTTCCAATAAATCTACCGTTATGGCATTCGCTGGACTGGTAACTAGTATAACTTCATCTGCTAATACTTCATTAGCGATATAATCTTTAAAACCAGCGATACCCGCTTGAACTTCTGTCTTATCTTCAATCTCTACGAGAATACGATCTGTAATTTCAAAGTTCTGATCCTTACGGATATTTTGAATACGATTGACTAACTCACGAGCAATACCTTCGGCTTTTAATTCATCCGTCAGGGTAACATCCAAGGCTACCGTTAGTGGTCCATCACTTGCAACCAACCAACCAGGAATATCCTGTGTAGTGATTTCAAAGTCTTCTAAAGTTAAGGTAAACTCTTCCTCATTGATTACCATTTGCATACCACCATTTCGTTCTAGATTTGCGATTTCTGCATCGCCAAATTTACCAATAGCTTGTGCAACAGTTTTCATATGTTTACCCATTCGGCGACCTAAGGTTTTAAAATTAGGCTTGATTCCTTTTTTGATAATACCTTCTGTATCCGTAACATACTCGATCTCTTTGACATTTACCTCTGAAAGAATTAGATCCTTGACTCCTTCCACTTGTTCTTGGAAACCTGTATTTAATACCGGCAACAATATCTTTTGTAACGGTTGACGTACTCGGATATTTTCCTTTTTACGTAGTGATAAAACCAACGAAGAAATAGATTGTGCATAGTCCATTCGTTGCTCCAAACTACTATCAATCAACTGCTCATCGGCAACAGGAAAGTCTGCTAAATGAACAGAAATGGCGGTTTCTTTTTTAGTAATATTATTTAGATTGCCATACATCCAATCAGCGAAAAATGGCGCGACGGGTGCCATCAACTTACTGATCGTTACCATACAAGTATAAAGTGTTTGATAGGCCGCAATCTTATCAGTACTATAATCACCTTTCCAGAAACGACGACGACATAATCGCACATACCAATTACTCAAATGCTGATCCGTAAATTCTTGAATCTTTCGAGTAGCAGAAGTGGCTTCATAATCCGCGTAGTCAGCGGTTACTTCTTTGATTAAAGAATTTAAAAGAGAAATAATCCAACGATCAATCTCTGGACGATCCGCTAAAGGTACCTCCGCTTCACTAAAACTAAATTTATCTACATTGGCATAAAGCCCGAAAAAGGAATACGTATTATAGAGCGTTCCAAAAAATTTCCGACGTACTTCGTCAATACCTGAAACATCAAATTTTAGGTTATCCCACGGTTGTGCATTGGAGATCATATACCAACGGGTGGCATCTGCACCATACTTCGCCAAAGTCTCAAAAGGTTCTACCGCATTCCCTAATCGCTTGGACATTTTTTGTCCATTTTTATCCTGAACTAATCCGTTGGAAACTACATTTTTATACGCAATACTATCAAAAGCCATCACAGCAATTGCATGTAGGGTATAGAACCAACCACGTGTTTGATCTACGCCTTCGGCAATAAAATCAGCAGGGAATCCCATCTTCTTTTCTGGATCGAATTTGTCTAAATTCTCAAATGGATAATGCCATTGTGCATAAGGCATCGAGCCTGAATCAAACCAAACATCAATCAAATCTAACTCACGCGTCAACGGCGTACCGTCTTCTGCGACAAGGATGATTTCGTCGATATAAGGACGATGCATATCTTTAGGAACACTTTGATTCTTACCAAGTGCTGCGTTGGCTTTTTCAATTTCTTTGCCTAATTCTTCAATAGAACCGATGCACTTCTGTTGTTCTTTGTCTTCCGATACCCAGATTGGTAAAGGAATACCCCAGAAACGAGAACGGGATAAATTCCAATCGTTTAGGTTTTCTAACCACTTACCAAAACGACCTTCTCCGGTTGCAGCTGGCTTCCAGTTAATGGTTTTGTTCAATTCAAACATCCGCTCTTTCATCGAAGAAGCTTTGATAAACCAACTATCTAATGGATAGTATAAAACAGGTTTATCTGTTCTCCAACAATGTGGGTAGGAGTGAACATATTTTTCTACTTTGAAGGCTTTGTTTTCTGTTTTTAACTTAATAGAAATCAAAACATCCACACTTTTATCGGGAGCGTTACCTTCCGTATAATATTCATTCTTGACATAAAGACCTGCTAGGTCCCCTACTTCTTTTCTGAATTTTCCTTGTAAATCAACAAGAGGAACAGGTTTTTCATTTTCATCCAAAACCAACATCGGTGGAATGTTATTTTCTTTTCCAACCTGTGCATCATCCGCACCAAAAGTAGGCGCAATATGAACAATTCCAGTTCCATCTTCGGTGGTAACAAAATTTCCAGCAATGACTTGGAAAGCTCGGTCTGCGTTTTCGTAAGGTAATACATAAGGTAGCAATTGCTCGTAGCGAATGCCGACAAGTTCTGTTCCTTTAAACTCTTTTAAAACCGTAAAAGGAATTTTCTTATCACCACTTTGATAATCATCCAAACTTTTACCTTCTTCCAGTGCTTGGTATTTTCCACTCAATTGTTTACCCATTAAGGCTTTCGCTAAAACGATATTGATTGGTTCATGGGTATATTGATTAAATGTTTTTACCAAAACATAATCAATTTTATTTCCAACCGCTAAGGCTGTATTTGATGGTAAAGTCCAAGGAGTCGTTGTCCAAGCGATGATATGTACATCTCCACCAGCTGCCGCCGAAAATAAGAAATCAGAAGCGTCGTCTTTTTTTAATTTAAATTGTGCGATAGCCGAGGTATCCGTCACATCACGGTAAGCACCTGGTTGATTTAACTCGTGCGAACTCAGTCCAGTACCTGCTGCTGGCGAATAAGGCTGGATGGTATATCCTTTATACATTAAATCCTTGTCGTATAATCTTTTTAATAAAAACCAAACAGATTCAATATAATTATTATCAAAAGTGATGTACGGATTTTCTAAATCAACCCAATATCCCATTTTGCGGGTGATATC
>CALKJE010000490.1 GCA_937995675.1 uncultured Saprospiraceae bacterium | reverse complement strand
GGTCGATAGGAATATCCTCCGTGGCAGCCCAAGTACGAGTGACTGCTACTTTGGATAGTACTCGAATGTTGATCGGTGATCAGATGAATCTAAAATTAGAGGCGAGTTATCCTGTTGGAACCAGCATCAGCGATGTTGATCTGACGGTACTAGAAGCAGCTGAGAATATCGAAGTGATTACCACTCAAGCTAGTTGGGATACAACGACCATTGCCGGTGAAACTACGGTACGAAAAAATATTGTTTTCACTGTTTTTGAAACTGGTAGCTTTTTTATTCCACCCATCCCTTTTAGTTTTCCAAAAAATGGCGCTACGAGCAAGGTCTCTACCAACGAACTACTCATCAATGTCGCCGATGTGGTGCCTGAAGGACCAGCCGAAGCTGCGGTGGATACGGTAGCAATTGCTCCGATCAAACCGATCTACCGGGAGGCGATGACCTTCGAAGATGTAGCACCTTTACTATTGGTCTTTTTACTAATTGGTCTGATAGGAGGACTAATTTATTTCTTGTATCGACGAGCACAGAATAAAAAGAATCCACCAAAAGAAAAAGTAATAATTATAGAACCAGCACATATCATTGCTCAAAGAAAGTTACAAGCGTTAAAAGCGCAACAACTTTGGCAAAATGGTTCTATTAAAGAATATCAATCTCAACTAACTTTTATTGTTAGAGAATATCTCGAAAATCGGTATGGAATTTCTGCGTTGGAATCAACCACGTATGAAATTTTAGGAGACTTAAAACCCATCCGATTGAGTGACGAGTGGAAAGGGAAATTACGGGAAATGTTAGAATTAGCGGATTTGGTAAAATTTGCGAAAGCATCTCCTCCAGAATCAACTCACGAAAAATTGATGGGCTATGCAATTGATTTTGTAGATAGAACTAAACTAATTCCCGAACAACCATCTGCAGAAGTTTAAGAAAAATATGCTTTTAATCTTTAGAAATATTGCTTTCGTTCATCCGATCTTTTTTATCCTGCTTTTGCTCTTACCAGCGATTGGAGCTTGGTATTATTTTCAACGTCCAGATCACCATGCGAATCTAAGAGTTTCTACCTTGGATTCAATCAAAGGACTCACTTCTTGGAAAGGAAAGCTGCGGGTGATCTTACCGATCTTGCGAGCATTGGCTTTTTTGATGTTGGTGATCGCATTAGCACGACCACAACGAACTTTAAAAGAAGAAGAAATTAATGCAGAAGGAATTGATATTATGATGGTGATGGATTTGTCGAGTAGTATGTTGGCGCAAGATTTTAAACCTGATCGTTTAGAAGTAAGTAAAGCAGTAGCTTCTGAGTTTGTTGAGAAAAGAAGTTTTGATCGATTGGGATTGGTCGTCTTTGCAGGAGAAGCTTTTAGTCAATGTCCATTAACGACCGATCACGGTGTGGTAAAACAATTTCTATCTGAGTTAGATTGTGGATTGCTCGAAGATGGAACCGCCATTGGAATGGGACTAGCGACGGCCGTAAATCGATTAAAAGATAGTGAATCAAAAAGTAAAGTTGTGATCCTCTTAACGGATGGAGACAATAATGCTGGCTATGTCCAACCTAAAACAGCGGCAGAAATAGCGCGTGAATTTGGTGTAAAAGTTTACACGGTTGGGGTAGGTTCTCGTGGTCGTGCTTTAGCGCCGGTTAGTCGTAGAAGTAATGGACAATATATTTTTGGATTAGCTACGGTGCAGATTGATGAAGCACTCTTGACGGAGCTAGCAAAGATGACCGGTGGTCGATACTTTCGAGCGGATTCTGCAGAAAAATTAGAACAAATTTATGCGTTGATTGATCAGATGGAAAAGACAAAAATAGAAGTGACAACGATCAGACGCTATAGTGAGATATTTCACAACTTCGCCTTGGCAGCGTTGATTTTTATCTTTCTAGAAATACTATTAAGATACACGATTTTTAGAACCATACCCTAGTAGATGTTTAGATTTGAACATAGTATTCATTTGTATGCTTTCCTTGCGATTCCAATTTTAATTGGAATCTTTTGGTGGATGTGGGCAGCACGTCGCCGCTCTTTGGAAAAGTTTGGAGATCATCAGTTATTGCAACAGTTGATGCCAGAAGTTTCTCGTTATAAGCATATCGTAAAGTTTGTACTCTTGGTATTGTCGGTCGGATTTCTGATCGTGGGCTGGGCAAATCCTCAGTGGGGTTCCAAAAAAGAAAAAGTAAAACTAAAGAGTGCAGATGTGTTGATTGCTTTGGATGTTTCCAATAGTATGCTGGCACAAGATATGAAACCCAATCGACTAGAACGAGCGCGGCAATTTACCCTACAATTGATCGATGGATTACGAGGAGAACGAATTGGTTTGATCATTTTTGCCGGAAATGCCTATTTGCAAATGCCACTGACATCTGATTATGC
Organism: uncultured Saprospiraceae bacterium; assembly: GCA_937995675.1. GTDB lineage: Bacteria > Bacteroidota > Bacteroidia > Chitinophagales > Saprospiraceae > JALZUU01. The sequence continues at coordinate 7,374 of CALKJE010000490.1, read as the reverse complement.
AGCGGCACAATTATTTGTCAAAAGTGCGAATCCTGATCTAGTCCCCGTACAAGGAACGGCGATCAAAGATGCGATTGATTTAGCGGAGCGTTCTTTCGAAGAAGACAATAAACACCACAAAGCACTCATTCTAATAACAGATGGTGAAAACCATGAACCTGGAATGATGGAACGAGCAGAAGAAGCTCGGAATAATGGATTAAAGATATTTGCAGTTGGAGTAGGAACGTCGCAAGGCGCATCGATTCCGATTTATGCAGGAGGACGTAGTACCTTTAAAAAAGATAATAGCGGAAATACCGTTTATAGTAAATTAAATGAAGAGATGTTGGAAGGTCTGGCGAAAGCGGGAAATGGAAGTTATTATAATATCACGGCTAAGGATAAGATTATTACAGCAGTTCGGAATCGAATTGATCAATTAGAAAAAAAAGAACAAGAGCAAAAATCATTTAGTGAATATGAAAGCTATTTTCAAATATTCATTGGTTTAGCACTCTTATTTTTAGTTATTGAATTCTTTATTTCTTATAGAAAAAATAAATTGCTAAAAGGGAAAGATTTATTTTCTTAGTACATAAATATTTTGTAATGGTAAAGTCATTAAAAAAAGAAGGTCTTAATGGACTCAGTTTTGTACGGATTTGTGGAATCATTGCTTTGTTTATTTTTGGAATAAGCGGACCAATTGCTGCGCAGACTGCGCATAAATCTTTGCGATTTGGTGACAACTCTTATGAACAAGGAGACTATAGCGATGCTGAAATTAATTATCGTCGAGCCTTAGAAAAAGAAAATGCGGCTCAATCAAAATACAATCTTGGGAACGCTATTTATAAACAAGGACGTTATGAAGAAGCGATTCCTCAGTTTGAAGCTGCGGCCAGTTCTTCCCTCGATCCAGGAATGCGAGCCAATGCTTTTCATAATCTGGGTAATGCTTATTTTGAAAAACAAGAGTTTGATAAAAGTGTGGAAGCATATAAAAATTCATTGAGAATCGCTCCCAATGATATGGATACCAAAAAGAATCTATCTCGAGCGATGCGACGAATGCAACAACAGCAGCAGCAACAGCAACAGCAACAAGACCAACAACAGCAAGACCAAAATAAAGAAGAAAACGAAGAGGATCAGGAGCAACAGCAACAACAGCAAGATCAACAACAACAGGATCAAGAGCAGCAAGACCAGCAGCAACAACAAGATCAAGAAGGAGAGGAACAAAAAGAAGAAAAAGAGCAGGAGGCGCAACCGGAAGAGCGAGATATGAATAAAGAAGAAGCAAAAAAATTACTCCAAGTAATGGATGAAGAAGAACGTAAAGTACAGGAGAAAATGCGAAAAATGAAAGGTAAAAAAACATCGACTGGGAAGGATTGGTAAGGTGGATGTGTAGATTTTTTGATGTGCGGATATGCGGATTTTTTGATGTGTAGATATTTGAATGTGCGGATAACTAACCGATCCTGACGAATGGCATCTAGGTTGGTGAATGTGTGAATAATTGATTGATCCTAAGAAGGTGATTCGATATTTATGATTGGATATTCAGTGTGGAATATTCTTAAGATTTTATAAAGATGAAAAAGATAATTTTACTAATTACGTTTATTGGTTTGGCTTTAACTGGACGAGGTCAAGAAGCCTCTTTCGTTGTTAGTGTACCGTTTGATACTTTATTAATAGGGAATCAATTGCAAGTTTCTTTTAAACTAGAAAATGGAAATAGCCAAGATTTTACACCACCCATATTTGAAAATTTTATGGTGGTGGCTGGACCCAATATGTCTTCTAGCATGATGATGACCAATGGAGTAGTAAATCAGTCTATTACCTATTCTTATTTTTTAGAAGCCAAAGAGGTAGGAACGTTTTTTATACCACCTGCCAAGATCGAAACAGAAGAAGGGGATCTTTTTACGGAGCCTTTAGAAATAATCGTATTGCCAAATCCAGATGGGATTATTCAAAAGGCACCTAATAGAGATAGGATGCGTTCCTTTGGTTGGGATTCTGATTTTTTTAGAATGCCAGAACTAAGGATGCCTACTAGGCCTAAAGAAAAAGAAGTCCCGAAAAAGAAAAAGCGTAAGACCTATAAATTATGAGTATTAAGCACGCTAAAAATATAATTTTATTCATTTGTGTTTTGGTATCAACAGGATTGTTGGCCCAACAGCCTGTAACGTTTACGGCTAGTACGGATGCTCGTCAGGTCGTCGTAGGCGGTTATTTTGAGGTCAGTTTTACATTAGAAAATGGACAAGGGAAGAATTTTCAACCACCTGCTTTTAAAAACTTTAATGTTTTAAGTGGTCCTAATCAATCCATCAGTACTTCTTCTTTTAATGGAAAATGGTCTCGAACACTTACCTATAGTTATAATTTACAACCTAAAAAAATTGGAAAATTCAAGGTAGGTGCTGCAAGTATCATCGCAGATGGAAAAAAATATACGACTAAGCCGTTACAAGTAGAAGTGGTCAAAGGCAAGAACAATACCGCGACTACTCAGGAGGAATTAAAAGAACAAATAGAAACGCAAATTTACATCAAAGCAATTCCTTCTTCGATCGAAGCTAGAGTGGGAGAGCAGATTATTTTAGATTATAAAATTTATACCAGCCAACAAGTTGAAAATTATAATCCAGTAAATGAATTGGATTATGCTGGATTTTTTGCGGAAGAATTACGCTCTTATAATAGTCAGGTTATTAAAGAAGTAATTGATGGAGTTCAATATAGCACCAAGGTAATAAAAAAGGTCGCACTGTTTCCGCAGCAGGCAGGGATCCTAGAAATTCCGCCACTAAGAATGCAGGTAGCAGTCGCTTCTCCCAATCAAACCAAACGTCGTCGTAGTATTTTTTCCTACCCCGATTTAATTCGAATTCAGGTTTCAACCGAAATGCTCAACATCAATGTTCGTGATTTACCTGATAATCCACCAACTAGTTTTTCTGGAGCCGTTGGTCGTTACTCGATGCAGGCAAAAACAAACAGCAGACAGATCAATACCAACGATGCGTTCTCAGTACAACTTTCTGTCAGTGGGGATGGAGATCTTAAGTTGGTGCAAGCGCCAGACTTGATGTTAGGAGATAGTTTTGAAATTTTTGATACCAAAGTCGTAGATGAAAATGCGCTCGTTCCACGACAAGGACGATTTGTGGGTAAGAAAATTTTCGATTACTTAATTACGCCAAAGTACCCTGGACAATTTAAATTAAAACCAAAGTTCACTTATTACGATGTAGATAGCTTGCGGTATATAACACTGGAAAGCGAATCATTAGCGATCGCTATTGCTCAGGGTGATCAATCTAAAGCAGTCATTCCGAAAGACGAAGAAGTAACAGCCACGCTTCGTGGAATCGCCACGACTGCTAGTTGGCAGAAAAAATCTACCCCAATTTTTGGGTCACCACTTTTTTATATTCTTTTAGGCTTGCCACTATTATTATTGGGAGGTGCTTATTTTTATAAACGACATCAGTTCAAATTATCAAATGTAGATACCGAAGCATTACGTCGACAAAGAGCCAATAAGGTCGCCTTAAAAAGACTAGAAACAGCTAATACTTTTTTAAAAGAAAATAAAAGCCGCCAATTCTATGATGAAGTTTCTAGAGCGATGTTGGACTATGTTTCTGATAAATTAAATATTCCATTCTCTAAAATGAGCAAAGACAATGTTCGTGATAAACTCCTCGAACTGAAAGTCTCTGAGACACCGATTCAACAGTTTATTCACATCATCAAAACCAGTGAGATGGCCTTATTCGCCGGAAAGGATAATTCTAGCGCCATGCAAGAAGTGTACGAGCAGGCTGTAGAGGTAGTGAGTGGAGTGGAGGCAGAGTTGCTTAATGAATAATGGGATAATGAAGAATTAATAATGCGCTTCTACCGCGTTACACAATCGCAGGCATTATTCATTAAAAAATTATTAATTAAATCCTATATCTCATCGATAACTGAAAAACACGACTTTTTGGCTTGAGATCAACTACGCCTAATGGAGCACCATTATCATCCGTTATAGTGATAAAATTATCCTCATTCATTCGAGTAATACCGTGGCTGTATCTAATTCCTAATTCTAGGTAATCTGTGAAAGCATAATTAATTCCTGCCAAGCCAGCAAGGCTAAAATTTCTATTATAGAGATTAGAAAAGTCTGCAAGGATGTTTACTGTCTTAAATTCGGAAGATACCAGATAGCCTAATTCAGGTCCTAGTTGGAGAGTCGTTTTAGGAAAAATTTGATAGCCTATCGTAATGGGTACCGTAATATAATTTATCAAGTTTTTACCGCCTTCACGAAGATTTGGATCCGTAAATCTATATCCTTTTTGACTGTATAAAATATTTGATTCAATAGAGAAAAGATCGCTAATCTTTACATCTAATAGTAAGCCAGCATGGAATCCCAGTAAGAAAACTTGATTACCGGTACCCTCCACAGGAAACTGATTATTCTTTGCTTTAAATTTTGCGTTTGAATAATTGGGCCCTGCAATAACGCCAAAATCAACTTGTGAAAAGAGGTTGCTAGTAACACAAAATGAGATGATTAAAAAGCTTATGATATTTTTCATTCGTTTTGAATTAGGAGGGTTTACTATTTTTAAATTAAGTGGTTCATGTTTTTAACTAAATCCAAAACGACCTAATTAAAAGAAAATTTGGTGAGCACAAAAATTAACATTCTCCTGTGTAGAAAATGGTTGAAAAGTAAAAATATGAAATAGCACATTATTAATGAATAATGGGATAATGAATAATGCTCTTTTATCGCGTTACACGATCGCGGGCATTATTAATTATTCATTAAAAAATTATTAATTACCCTCTCCTTTTCATCGCTTCTTTCACCAACCACGGCAACTCATTTTTTTCATAAATAGAAATATTCGCTTCTTTACTACCGAAGCTTTTAAAGAATTTATAAACGCCAGGAATATCCGATCCTTCAAAATCGAAGATGCGATTAGTACCCGCATATTGTTTGATGACGGTATCTAAAATAAAAGAGCTACTAAAATTTTTTCGACCTTCCTGGTTGGCACAACCCATTAAATAAACAATCCTTTTTTTTGTTATTAGAAAAATACCGAGGGCGAGTCTTTGTCCATTTTCGTTGCGGACTTCGAGCATCAATGTTTCGATTTCTGCGCTAGCCGACTGAAGGAGTTGCCGAATAGTTTGCCAATCTTTTTCGTAAAAATGTAGTTGGCCTTTAAGCGTTTGTTGGTAGAATGTTAATAAGTCGTCGATTAATAGACTTTCGTTGATGCTCGTTTTTTTATCGGCAGTACGAATACCTCTAATTAGATTTCCTTTATAGCCTTCCTGAATTTTTTCGTAATCATTGGCCAAAGAAATAACGAGATTAGTTTTGGTACGACATTCTGGATGCTCAATTTTTTGGTTGAGTGGAAAAACTATTTTTTTAAATTTAGTAGGGATACTATTTAAAAAATCAATTGTGATATCTTCCGATAAATCAGGGCCAGCGATGCCTAGTTGCTGCGTCAGCAGTGGCGCAAATATTTGTTGAATACCAAGGATTTTTCGATTCCAAGGCAGGGGCATCACGTACTGATAATCGGGCGTGATTAACGCATCCCATTGTCCAGCCGCCACCTGATCTAGATACCAACTATATGCATAAGGCAATCCTTGTTGATCCCCTGAGATGGTCGTATCCCAACGTGCTTTGTCAATTGCCTGATTTTTTACATAAATAATATCCATACATCAGTAATGGTCAATTAATAAAATTCCCATTTGGGATTGATATTTTAATAGTCAAAAAAGGCATTTTTTGAAGGAATCCTTATTGGCTTGCTGATAAAAATAACGAATTCTGACATTAAAAGATCAGAGACAAATTGGGATGTTATTTTTTGACCATTACTTAACAAAGGAAAGCAGAATAAAGGGTAAAATCAAACCCGATAACGATTACCGTTCTTCTGTTTACTTTTAAAGTTTAGTAAACAGAAGAACTAAAGTTATCGGATTTATTCATTACTTAAATAATTTTACCGTTTGATTTTCGTCTTCCGCCTTTATAGTCACTAATAATTTACGAAGACCTAGTTTGGATACTTTATAAATTTTACTGCCTACTGTCCAATCTTCTTTTCGAGTCGCTCCGGGCATCATTGGAAAACCATAGCTAAAACGGCTACCATCTTTTTTGGGTCCAACTACATAAAAGTTCTTTCGAGAAAGTGAGTTGTTTTTTATTTTAAATTTAATCCACTTTACGTTTTCTGGTTCTTTCAGATTTTTGGCAAAAACCTCTTTCGCATCGCCTAGATAAGTTGCAGGTTCGTTGACGAGTACGAGCTGAGCACTTTTGTCGATATCGGTGTCTATGACTTCGGTGACATTTGCGATGACGCTGCCCCAACTGGAAATAGAAATTTTTGCTTTTTCAGCGATTAGTTCAGAGGCATCTACTTTAGCCACTTCGTTTTTTACTGTTAGCGAAGCGACTTTTCCAGATAAGATGATTCTTCCTACGTTAGCTTTTACTTTAAAGGCCTCTTGATTTAAATCTTTGATTTCTACGAGGCTATGCGCTCCACAGTTAATCCCTTTTAATTCACGAACACCGATTCGAATAACCATCCGCTGAGAAGGAGCAATCCATTCTTTTTGATCAAGTTTGAGTGATTTGCCTCGTACGTTTCGATCAACCAAGTCAATAAGATTTTCATCTGTAGTAATACTGATCGTATTTTCCTGATTCAAATCAATATAAAGATCGGTAGTTAAATCAAGATTGATAAAGTCAAAATTTTCTAGTGGAAGAATTCTGGTAACGATATTACCGTTCCCTTTGACCTGAGCAGAAACATTAAATGTAGAGATCAGGAAACAAACTAGTGCGAAGGTCTTAAGTATATTTTTCATAATAATTTTTTTAGAAGGAATCAGAAACTATGATTTTTTGGGATTCACTTCGGGTTAATTGATAGGACAAATATCTGGGGAACTTTCAGTAGAAATGGCTCAAAAAAGGATAGATAAGACTTAAAATACGATTTGAGTCGTCTCAAAAGATAGGAAAGGGGACTTTTTTTCTTAAATGTGTTAGTGCAGAAGCCTGTCCCACGTATCGTGGTAGGAATCACGGTTAATAGTTAAGAAGTATTAAATTTTTTTGATCTTCAGAAATTGAGATTGGTTAAACCTGAAAATAAAAAGTCCAGATTTTATGATAGGAGACCCTATTAAATATTTAATATCCATTATTCTTTAAAGTGATTTTAGATAAGCAGAAGGAGACGTGCCAGTCAATTTTTTAAAAACCCGATTGAAAGTCGCTTTGCTATTAAAACCACAATCATAGGC
>CALKJE010000489.1 GCA_937995675.1 uncultured Saprospiraceae bacterium | reverse complement strand
AATTGCGAATCAGAAAGTGAAATCCTATTTAATGATAAGAAACGGTTGTGGAAGATGATAATTTTTTGATTCACATTAGTTTTTATTCTTTAATTTTCACTTCTATATTTTCCCAAGCTGCAGGAAGAATTACCGAACCTCTTTCGAGACCTTGAGCAGTTATATCCAATCCACCAAATCCAAACAAAACCGCTTGTAGCATTCCTCCTGCGCCAGTTGCAAAATAAGGATTTGTTCCGCCTGCTGTTTCTGAAATCACCCCAAATGGAGGAACCTGGTTAGGTCGAAAACCTCTGAGAAATAACTCATAAGCTTTTTCGGTGGATCCTAATTTATTATGAATAATAGATAATACAGAATATCCCATGGCGGGACCATTAGGAGAAATTTTAGCTTCATAATAGCTTAAATTTTTTCGCATGGTTGCTTCGTCGGTAATCAGCTTCAAAGGAAAAGTCAAGAGGTTAACGTCCGCTTGTTTAATGGCTTCGCCTTCATAGGTCGCATGTTCACGAACGGTCCCGTCAGGCATTCTCAAGATTGGAATAAGATCTGCCGTCTTGTTCCAATTAGGGTTTGGTGTCAACCCTAATTCTTTGGCTGCCTCCGTAGCATATTGTAAAGACAAAATTGCTACTGCATTGGTAAACGCATTATCGTCTACATTTTCTGCCCATTCATCCGCAGCGACTACATTATTAATATGTAATTTTCCATCAGCTCCTTTCTCTACACGTGAGGTCCAAAAATCAGCGATCTCTCGCAACATAGGATACCCTCGAGTAGCCAGCCACTCCTGATCTTTTGTCACTTGATAATACTTCCAAGTAGCCCAACCGATACATCCAGAGATATGTTGTTCAAACGGTCCGGTTAAGGCCCAAACTGGCGTATCTTCTGATCCATCACCCGCAGATTCCCAAGGAAACATCGCTCCTTCATATCCATGAGCAAAAGCATTTTGCTTGGCTGCACCTAATCGTTCAAATCGGTATTCTAATAACGAACGGGCAATGTCTGGTTGTAAAACCAATAAAGGTGGGTACATCCATAATTCTGTATCCCAAAAAACATGACCATTATATCCCAATCCTGACAATCCCATAGGGCTCAAACTATAAGCAGTTCCTTTCCGAGCAAAGGAGTAAAGATGATAAAGTGCAGCTCGTACATCTCGTTGTACAGATAAATCTCCTTCTATCTGAATATCACTTTCCCAAAGTGCTTCCCAAGCTGCATAATGTCTAGACAATAATCTATCACGACCTTCGAGGGCAGCAAAAATGGTCAATCGTTCTGCTTCGTTGTGTGGATCTTCGTAATGTTCTGTACTACATGCCGAAGCAACTACAGAAAACCGATAGGTTTCACCTGCTTTAAGTTTTTTACGAAATTTGGTTAAGTGTCGATTATAATCCCAGTCTTCATGAATTAAATCAGGTTCTTCTCCATGTTTTTCCTCAAAGATAAAGCTATTGGAAACCGCAAGTTTGTGCTTCCCTGAAGGACTATTTCCCACAGAAGTCATCAGCGGAATCTTAACGTGGGGACGATCAATTTCTGCGTAATAATTTTTGACTTCTGTTAAATGATTGGGTGCTTCGATCACACTCATGGGAGAGATCTCAATGGCTTCTTTTGCCGTTATTTCTACCATGATCATCGCGGTGTAAGGTAGGTGACGTAATGCCATCATTTCATGTTTAACGGTAGCTTTATTTTCTACCGAAAAAGTAGTGGTAAGCACCGCTTTTTTCATATCTAAATTCTGGGCATAGTCACGGATGTTTTTTCGACTAATTCGTTGTCCATCTACATCCAACTCCATGTTTACATGATTAAACGTTTTTAAAATGTTCGATACCCTACCACGCTGGTAATAATCATAGACTCCGTTGAGTACTACATCCGTTACTTTTAGAGGTTCTGGAGAAGATACAATGCCCACCATGCCATTGGCAACGGTTACCCCATAATACTCATTTGGGTTAATATTTTTAGCGGATATAGTCCATCCATTGTCGGTTTGAGCGGATAGAATTTGAACGCCGATTAAACAGATAATTATTAAGCATCTATACATAATGATGTAATTAATGATTTATAAACAATTGAATTAATTTTTAGCAAGTTCCAAAAATAATGATTATTTTAAAATCTAAATTAACCTGGACATGGGAACCTTGGTAAAATACCTTTTCGCAGTTTTCGTCGTTTTCCTTCCTGCTACTCTTCCTGCTCAGGATATCTTTTCTTTTGAGCGTAATAAAAAAAGGATAGATATCCCATTTGAGTATAAAAATAATTTTATCCTTGTTAAAATTCGACTTAATAATTTCATTCCACTCACTTTTATTTTTGATACAGGGGCAGAATATACTATTCTAGCGAAAAGGGATTTCACAGATTTATTAGGTATAAATTATGATCGAGAATTTAAGTTAATTGGGGCAGATTTAAAAACCATGCTAATTGCGCACCTAGCTAAAAATCTTGATATTTCCGTATCAAGTGTAACCGCTCGTAGTCAGAATATTTTGGTGCTAGAAAAGAATTACTTTAATTTCGAGGAATATGCTGGTGTCCCAGTAGACGGAATTCTGGGAGCAGATTTTTTCCGACACTTTACCGTAAAAATAAATTATAAAAAGAGAATAATTACGCTTTTAGACCCTTCCACCAATATAGATAAAAAGGGATATGCCGGCTATCCAATTAGTATAAAGGCAGGAAAACCATATATCGACAATGAAATACATCTACGAGATTCTATTATGATTCCAGCTAAATTTTTAGTCGATACCGGAGCTGGATTATCTTTGCTTTTATATACTAATACACATCCAGATTTTAAACTTCCGACTACCACCGTCACTGGAAATATTGGGATGGGTTTGGGAGGCTTTATGGAAGGATATTTAGGTAGAATCAAAAAACTAGATTTGGATCCTTTCTCTTTTTCAGATGTCATTACTAATTTTCAAGAGCTACCAAATACGAGTCCTGACTCCACACTTGTCGTCTCTCGAGATGGAATCATAGGTAATGGATTACTAAGCCGTTTTATGGTCATAATCGCTTACCATCAATCCATGATGTATCTCAAACCTAGAAAAAAGTATAATCGGAAATTCTCGTATGACCGTAGTGGTATTGTGACGATTGCAAGCGGACAAAATTTGGATAAATACGAAATCAGAGATATTGTTCCTGATTCTCCAGCTGCTAAAGCTGGATTATTACCTGGCGATCAACTTATCAGAATTGGTGGTCTTCCTAGAGTTTTCATGAATTTACCGGCCATCAATAAAAAACTTAAAGGTAGAGTTGGTAAAAAAATAAAAATAATTGTGAAGAGAGACGGCGTACGAAAAGTCTTTCAGTTTCGGTTAAAAGATCTGATTTAAAAATTAGTTGAGTTAAAATCTTTTCTACCTGTTTTCAAGTGCAAAATCAAATACTTCTATCGTGTTTTTTTAGTAGAATTATTTTACGTTATTCCGTATCTAGTACCGTAGATTATTTTCACTAGAACCTTCCTATTTTTTGAATTTGAATTTGAATTTGACTAAAGTCTAGCTAAAAGCATATTCCATAATTTCTCGTAAGGAATGATCTCTAATTCAAGAATAAAACCTCGATAGCGGAAAGGCATTTCAATCAAACGGTCATAATACTTTTCAGTGTTCGTTAAATGTGCTGGATTATAATCCGCCTTAGGCAATTGTTGTAATAAGCGAATAAATTGATTGACTCGGTAATATTCGTCCTTTTTTAGTTGACGATTGGCATATGACTTAAGTCGATCTATTCTTTCAGAAACTGCGTTATAACTCTTCTTTTCTAATAAAAATAAAATCTGCGCCATGATCACCAACACCGTAAAGATTCGTTGATCCTTACTATATAGAATCGGATCACTGAGGAATCGCTGCAATCGGAAAGCCTTGGTACGCTGCGCCAACATAATAGGATTTTGCTCTCCCATACTGTCGATCAAATAGTTGAGATAGTAATTATAAATCTTCCACTTTTCTCTTGGTAATTGACCTAATTTTTTAAATTGATTATTTCCAGTAGCATCATTATAAATGGCAATCGCATTCAAGAAATTATCGGTATGCAAAGCTAGCAATAAATAATACTCCATAAAATCAAACCAAGTATCACTACCTACTGGAAAAGACCCAAGACATTTCTCTGCATTGATTTTTCCATTTTTCCAATCTCTTAGATGTAGATAAGCAGACATTTTCTTTAGCTGGAAGGTAGCTAGTTTTTCATTTTGATAAAATCGAGGATTGTCTTCAATATATTTTTCTGCCTTGGTACACACTTCTAACATATTCTGATAATCGTGTAACATTTCATATCGGTATGCCCAAACCAAATACATATTATAGAGTACGATCGGACTATCATAAATTTCCGATAAACCTACTAAAGCTTCACAATAGGTATCGATCCGTTCTTTGAGCTCTTCCGTCTTAGCGTGTGGTCGATGATAATTCATGTACACCCGTTGATACAGTTCTTCGGAGCGAATTTCTGCGTCTAGTACATTTTGAAACTGCTTACTATGCTGATCATAAATTTCGTAATTCTTGATATTGTCTGTATCAGCTGCATACTTTCTCAAAATACGAGCACAGTTAACGATCACATCTGCAAATTTAAACTTAAGTGCAATCGTCAAAATCTGTCTTGCAAGTGCAGCAGCAGTATGAGGAGCGTTGTTACTCAATAAAATTTTAACCAGCGTCCAGTCTTTATTACAAGAAAAATAAGCTCGATCATATCCTGAGGAAGAAGGCAGATTTACATCCAAGAAGAAAAGCGTATTGAGTAATCGCTTTCGAAAACGAGATTTTAGCTGCCGATATTTATCGTCCGTTGGACTACAACTATAGAGATAGGTAGCAGCATCTCGATCGTTTTTGAACTTACCAAGCATCAATGCTTCATAAAATTCATTGAATTTACTTCCCTTATGCTTTAAAGAGTGATCATCGAAAATCTCGATTTTCTTAACTTTCTTTTTTGTAACGATTTTGGAAATTTCAATTAAATTCTTCATAAGGGGACTTAGATGATAAACTCTGTCACAAATTAACAAATTTATTTACGGTTTACACAGAATTTTTGTTGCTTTTTTATTTTTTTTAATAAAAAATAACGTCACCAAATTGCCACAAAACAGAAGAAATAACCTTAGAATAACTCTTTAAATTATAATTTCTCCATAACAATGACTATCTTAGATCTGCATACAGTTAACTATGAGAAAAAACAATTACTTTCCAGCCTTTCTGCTAGGGGTATTGATGATGATTCCTTTCTTTCATCTCTGCGCTCAAGAGCGTGATTCAACCATCGAATATTATCTTAGTAAAATATCAAGTAATGATATTGATACTATTCGGCTTTATAGCAAAAAGCTTAATCAATACACGATAGGCAAAATAAATTTTACGGAGGATTATTTCAACAGTTGTATTTTAATTTGTGAGACCTCTTCAGAAAAACTTAACGCACCAAGTAATAGAAAGTTTTTCCAAGATATACACAAAATTGTCACCTCAAATTTTCCGTTATGGAATGATGCCAGAATTAACGGTTTTCGAATTTTAGGAGACTATTACCATACTATCTACGATATTGACCAAGCTCTTAAGTATTACAACCAAGCTCTTTTTACTGCAGATACATCCTCTGTAAAAATTGATGATACCTATTTAAGTGTTCTTTATACCAACCTATCAGATGTCTATCTCGATTTAAATGAATTCAATAAAGCTAGATTATTGATCGAAAAAACCATTGAGTTAGATATTAAAAGTGAGGGACCAGTTAGTGAATTTTTGGCATTAGATTATATAAACCTTGCCAACACATATCGACAAATCGCCCCTCCAAAATCAATAGAACTTTATCTTAAAGCAAAATCTCAATTTAACAAACTAAGATCAAGAGGAGAAAAAATATGGGAATTCCATGAGTTTGAATATTTACATGTCTTATTAGCAGATAATTACCTAAAGATAGGAAATCAAAAACAGGCAATATTAGAAATTGATACTGCATTTATCATGATCCAATCCAAAAAGAATAAAAGTGAACTAGTCTACGGCAAAGCATTAGAAACAAAAGCTGCTATTCTACAACACACCGGATCTTATATCGAAGCAATCAAATATCACAACATAGCAGATGATTTTTTGAAAGACAAACAAGCTACTCTTGTCTACAAACCTAAGATTTTACTCCAAAAAGCACGTTGCTATCTAAAAATGAATCAACCTCAAAAAGCTTATCAACAAATCGAACAAGCTTTTTATCTGATTGATCAAAGTGGCGATTTAGATCAATCAAGATTTGACAAAGCATTATTCCCTGAAGAATTACTACAATTATATCTTGAAGAAGCAAAAATCCTCTCCAATTGGTATGAAATCCAGCCTAAAATAGATCTTTTATATCGCTCCCAAAAGGCTTATCAAAATGCCTTAGCTATTTTTGAAAAAATGAAACTAACCGTCAGTGATCAACAATCACGTCAAGTATTTATGAATAATAATGCTACCTTTTTTGAATCAGCGATTGACCTCAATTTTAAATTATGGAAAGAATATAGTGATTCCAATTCGATTAATGAAATACTCTTGTTTACGGAGAAAAGTAAAAACAACTTCCTTTACGAAAGCCTCAACAAAACCAACACCTCTCTCACCAAAGAATTACCAGATTCAATACTGACCAAAATTCAATCACTAGATCTTAAAATTTCTCAAACAGAAAAAAATCTATTCGAAGCAAAGTCAAAAGATCAAAAAAATAATGTTAGTACTATACGAGACAACCTGATTAAATATCGCGAAGAGCAAAATATTAAAATGCAAGAAATTGAAGAGAACTATCCTCAATTCTACCAACTAAAATTTAATGTTTCCGTACCTGACTTAACAAGTTTACAAAAGGAATTAAAAACAGACGAAGGAATCGTTTCTTATTACGTCGGCAGCAAACACCTTTATGTTTTATTATTTGACAAATGGGATTTCTCAGTTGAACGAGTCCCTATGGATTTTTCTCTTTCCGAAAAATTAAATGCATTCAACACCAGTATTATTAGTTCCGCTGATAACAGCCCCACTGCT
>CALKJE010000488.1 GCA_937995675.1 uncultured Saprospiraceae bacterium | reverse complement strand
GTAGTAGAAGCTCCTCAAACTACAATTGATGCATCATTAATGGTATTAGAAGATGTCAGACAAAGTTTGCTTGTAAAAGAAGCAGCGGAAGGATTGACTAAAAAAGAGCAGAGAATGCTTAAAAAGTTGAATCGAAAGATTAAGAAGCTAGAGAAAAAAGCGGCTAGTGGTCGTGGTAATAGGTCTTGGATAGCAGCGGTAATACTTTCTTTTGTTTTTGGAGTTATTGCCGTAGATCGATTCTATCTAGGTTATATCGGTACAGGAGTTCTCAAATTATTAACATTAGGAGGACTTGGCATATGGGCTTTGATTGATTTTATTTTGATTTTGGTTCGTGAATTAAATCCAAAAAACGGAGAATATACAGACTAATAAATAATGCGAATCAGTAGTTAAAATTAAAAGTAGTGTATAAATATGCTATTTGCATTTTGCTTTTGGCTATTTGCTTCACTCGATCGTGATTAAAGAGGGCAAATAGCAAATGGCCAAAAGCAAATAGCAAAAAAAATACCATGTCAATTAGAATGATACTGTTAATTATATTATTTCAATTCTTTTTCAACCCTTGATTCGCATAAATAAGACATTTATACACGATATACTTAAAATAAAACATGAGTCACCCCGTAAAGTCTATAGTTGGCAAGGGTGAAAAAAGCTATAAGCTTTAAGTAGTAAGTAATAAGCCCCCTCAATTCGCGTGTTTTACACGCTTGAGGGGGCTTACTACTTATCACTTTTAACTGCAAAAAAAAATCACTTATCTGCTCTTAATCAAAGGTTTAAAATTCGGGGTAATTCATATTTTTAGGTTGTTTTTCAAATGCGACGTCCCACGGGATTATGGACAATCTCTAGACTGAATGGGGCATCAAATGTCTATAGCGCTTACGCGTCCACGTTGCACGATCGACCCGGAAGTGTTAAAGAGGTTTATTAAATGAAACCATCCCTGATTTGGATAAAACTATTATGCTTTCTTTCCGTCTGCCAGAATCTCTTTAAAAGTATCTACGATACCACCAAAGCTATTCTGCTCGTTTCTAGCTGCAATATTACCAGCAAAGTCTTCTTGGTCTTTTAAAGAAAAGTATCGTTCAATTCCTTTTACGATTTCGAATTTATCCGCTTTGGGAACAAAGATGCCTGTCTTTCCATCTTCTACAAACTCTGAAAGACCTCCTACATTGGTAATAACCACTGGCTTTTCGTATCCACAAGCAATATTAAGAATTCCACTTTGGGTAGCGCTACGGTAGGGGAGTACAACTACTTCTGAAAGCGTAAAATAAGCAGCAACCTGCTCATTTGGAATAAACTTATTGACTACTTTTACTTTTTTGGTAATTCCTAATTTATCAATTAATTGCAAATAAGGTTGCGGATTATCATAGAATTCTCCCGCAATCAATAATCGATAATCTGGATATTTTTCTTCCATTTCGGCGAAGGCCTCAATCAGAATATCCAATCCTTTGTATTTTCTAACATAACCAAAAAATAAGAGTACTGTCGCATCTCGTTCAAAACCTAATTTTTCCTTTTCTGCTGGAATATCTAGTTGTTCATCCTTACTATAATGACCAAATACAGGTAATTCAGAACGATATATTTTACGTCCTTTTGCCATTGGCGTTAAGGTATCTACAACGCTTTTAGACAATGCCAAGAAACGATCTGCATGTTTGAGACCCATTCGAGTTAAAAAACCATCAATCCATCTAGCTTCGTGCGAAATGACATTTTCAGTGATAAAGAGAATCTTAGATTTAAGTTCCTTTTTGATCAAGGAGGTTACACCTCGTAGGCAAGGGCCAAAATAAGGTTGCCACCAATCGACCACGATTAGGTCCGGATGCTTAGAATTGATATAACTAGCCGTTTTGGCCCAAGTGATAGGATTCATCGAATTGAGCATTCGTTTACTAGGAACACGATCAAAATGCTCTTCACTCTCATCGTACTGAGTGGTTCCTGGAAAAAGAAGACTTGGGTAAAGAACACTATAGTTGATAAATTCTACGTCAAATTCCGTAGTTAGGGCATTATAGAGATAAGACATAAAAAGCGCATTACCTCCTCGATAAGGATAGGTAGGGCCCACTAGAATTAATTTTTGACGCATAGAATTATCAGAATTTAAATAACTTCCTTGGTACTTGTATTTTTAATATTTGCCAGATTTTAATATTTTTCTTAATACTAGACAAAAAAACTTGAAAATAAATTTGATAACTATAAAACATAAAGAAATTCTGATTTTCCGAAGGAAAAAATCCTTTGTGGCTTAGTGTCTTTGTGGCAATTTATTTTTGTCTCGTATAAAGATTCTTTTGACAAATATAACAGGATTGTTGGAATGAGGAAGAGTAAGTGTTCTTTGAGATGGCTATTTGTAATACTTAAACTAAAAAACAAAGTTGCCTAAAAAAGTAAAGTTGTCTAGACTCTAAGCCTAGACAACTACTACAACAAATTATAATCCCATGAACATATACAAATTAATGGCCTCGGCTCTACGCCGAGACAGCACCCGGTGAGGGGTGGCGTTTCATAATACTTTTTGCAATCAGGATGATGAAACGGCTTTTTATCTTTACAGGGGAGAAGAAAGCTAGTAGGAATCGTCCCGAACAGGATTCGGGACGACTCACTATCAACAAATTATAATCCCATGAACATATACATTTTTACTGGATGAACCCTTTTGTCCATCTTTCTACACGGTTACTTCCTATCCACAATACAATTATCGGTATAAACTAAGCTTAAACAAAAGACAAAATTAGGATATTGTACTTTTTTTTTATTTTATTTTTAAAATTAAAATACTGATAATCAGTTGATTGTGTTTTTAATTTATATTAAAATGTGAAAATAAAACTTATAATTCAATCCAAAATGAGGTGATTTTTTCTTTATTTTTTTAAAAAAAAGGTGAAAAACAAGGAATTTTCTAAAAAAAGAAGGCAAACACTTACGTGTTTGCCTTTCGTTTCATTCCAATTATGTTTTCTCCTGTGGTAAACAATTACTAGTCATACTTGATCTTAACCAATGCCCTAGGTTTAAACAATTTCTCTTCGGGAATCCTCAGAAAATATGTTCCCTCCATCAGGGTTTGATCGACCGGAATATCCAGTGTTTGTTCACCTTCCACAGCATATTTTTTGGTTGACAGTACTATTTTTCCCTGATTATCCACTAATTGGATGGTCAGTTCTTTGGCCGTACTGCTTTGGTAATGTAATTTCAGTACACTACAGAAAGGATTTGGATAAACTTCCACTTGAACGCCAGAAGGGAAGGTGACCATGCGAATCGGAGAGTACGCGTACGTTCCGTCGGTGTCTACCTGCTTTAGCCGATAATATCGGTTTCCAGTTTTCTTGGGTTGTCGATCCATGAATTCATAATAAGTTGGTATGTTAGTTGTGCCATTTCCTCTCTGCTGTCCGATGGTTACAAATCGATCCTGTAGGACCGCCTCGTCGCCAATGGCCAGTTCGATGTCAAAATAGTCGTTATTGCTTTCCGATTGGGTTTCCCAGGTCAGTTGTACATCCGCAAGGACTTGTCTGGCTTGGAAATCCACTAATTCTACTGGTAGGACGCTTAGCTGCGATAAGGTTACATTATCTATTGCTAGTCCACTTTCGCTCAATTGTTGAAACTGAATTTGGAAACTACTAGAGAAGGACTGTCCTGTTGCTCTTAGTAATTCACTGATGTTTAGATCGCTAATCGTTTCCCATTGTTCTCCACTACCTTGAATAGTAGTTAGCAATTGCCATTCTTCTTGATCTCCACCTCTAATAAGCACTTGATTAGGTAGATTTGTAGGTTTACTAAGTGGCGTTAAGGTGTCGTTTTGATATTCAAAGCCCAACATAATATCAGGGTCATTGGTATCAAACTGAGATAAATTGAGTGTCCATAAGATTTGATTATTATAAGTTGGGGCTAACTCATCAGCTCGTGGTACAAGATGGGCCGCTCGAGTGTTTTGATTGATTAAAAGCTCAGATTGATCATTCCCATTAAGATAATCCCATGCTTCGATTCCTGAAAGACCTGTAGTTGTTGTTAGGTAATTATTAAAGTTGGCATTAGAGAAATGTTCTACAACTGGTCTATCTGGATTCAAAGCTACTGGTTGGTTATCCAGTTGTTGAGCTTGTACCAATCCTACAATACTGTCATTATTAATTCTACTGTCTTGTGGGCTGCTGATCCAGGCATCTATATTATAAATTCCGGGACTGAATAAATCTGCTTTTTGCGTAAAAGCATAAGTAATCGAATCTCCTGGGGCTATCGCAGTATTGATCATTTCAGAAATAATATTTCCACGATTAACTTGGTAACTAATAGTAATGTTTGAAACAGTTTCTATTCCTTGGTTTAGAATTAATAGTTCAATGTTTTCTTGATTGCTCAGGGCAATAGAAGTCTCGGCTCGGCCAATGTTTTGTACGTTGATGGCTTTAAGTGTTACATCAAAATCCCAAGGACAATTGCCTGTCTGTTGTGGTACAGCACTAATGGCTTCGGTTCTTCTTCCTTTTAATTGACGTACCGAAAACCAATATTGAGTCCCAGATTCAAAGCGAGGATCACTTAATTCTAACGTGTTACTTCTAACCGTATCTAAAGCCTCCATTTCAGAACCATTATAGTAGCAAAGTTCATATTCTTCGTCATTACTTCCGTTCCATGAAAAGTTTAACAGGTTTTCGCACATGGCTTCTACCGATAAACTGGTAGGGATGGATTTAATATTAAAAGGTGAACTGTTTTTAGAAAATCGATTTGATGTAGTTGAGTTACTCACCTTGATAATTCCTTCTTCCGTGAAACTTGCAGGAACAGTCCAATTATAAGTTCTTTTGTCTGAAGCAATATTATTGGCGATGGATATCCAACTACTACCATTATCAATAGAATATTCTAATTCAAAATCAGTGGTGTTGTCTGGTGCAGCTTCCCATCGAATTCGTTCTACATCTCCAGGCACCAGTTGTTCGCCACCAAATGGATAAGTAAGAGTCACCTCTTCATTAATCACCTCATGAGTAAGGTAGTAATTCTGATTAGCAGAAGGAACCATCGTTCCAGATACCACAATGGTATAGACCCCAGGAATTGGCTGGTCGATGGTCACTTGTTCAATATTATTCAAAGTGTCTACTCCGTGAACAGCAGGTTGATCAACTGCGTCAGGTGATGGATTTAATACCCAAGGTAAAACTGGATTGCCATTCGGATCCAATACCACTAGGTCTAAATCGTTCACCAATGCTTTTGGTGCATCTAACGCTGCTTCTTTATCAGGCCAGTATAATAAGACCTTTAGTTGTGATTGATCTGGTTGGACGGTAATCGTTTCTTCCTGCGTATCTCCTTGTGAGATAATATTATTAGAATGATTTCCTTCGTTGATTACTTCTACTGCTCGGCGACCATTGATCAAGCCAAATCCGTGAAAATAATCAGGTCCTGGATTTCCTAAATCCTGCGCCGTATTACAAGCAATGGCTTTCATTAATCCGCCATCAGGAATCTCATTATTATTAGCCTGACGGTAAGCTTCATTCATCAGTGCCAAGGTTCCGACCACGGCAGGAGAAGCCATACTGGTTCCTGTTTTTTTACGATAATTAAATTCTCTACCAGTAGAAAAAACATTATGTCCAATTCCACAGATTTCCGGTTTTAGTCGTCCATCTTCTACTGGACCACGACTAGAACCATTATATAAAACGAGATTTTCATTTACATTACCAACCGTAAGTACATTTTTTGCACTTTGATAATAACGCAATACCGTTCGATATCCTTGTGGATAAGGATCGCAAGTTTTACTTCCGCTATTTCCAGCTGCAAATACATGG
>CALKJE010000487.1 GCA_937995675.1 uncultured Saprospiraceae bacterium | reverse complement strand
GTTTTTTATGGATTCACGAAATATCTCATATCCTTCGCGAGCACAATCAACGCGCAGCAGAAGGTGCCGTCGATCCTCAAATTTGGAATATCGCCGCAGATATGGAAATCAATGACAGCGATTGGGAAGGCCTCGAACCGCCCGAACTATATCCAGGCATTTACCCAAATACTTTTAAAATGAATGCCGGAGAATTAGCAGAAACTTATTATAAAAAACTCACCGAAAAAAGCGAGCAAGATCTAAAAAAAGGATTAGCCAAAGCTATGGACAAAATCCTCGCCGATCAACAAAAAGAAGAAGAACAAAAAAAGGAAGAGGAAACCGAACAAGATTCAGAAGCAGAAACAAATAATCCAGATCAAGAAGGAGAGCCAGAAGAAGGCGACTCAGATGAGACCAATGATCCACAAGCATCTAAAGATGGAGATGGCCCCGGTAATTGCAACAACACTTCCGAAAAAGACGGAGATCATAAAAACGATGATCAAAAGGAATCAGATCAAGACCCAGAAAATGGGGACAATAAATCCGATGACTCCGAAGAAGGAGAAGGAATGGATCAAGACGATTCCAATCCCGATGGAGCTGGAGAAAATAAGGACTCCCAAAAAACTGAACCAGATCAAGACCCAGGAGGGGAAGCCCAAAAAGATCCCAATGCACCCTATCATGAGTTGCTAGACGAGGGTAGTGGCGTACACAATACTCCACGTCCCTGGGAGTTGGACTCGGGCAATGAGGAACCACAAGAATTAGACGAGATTGAAACAGAACAAATTCGAGTCGCTGTCGCAAAAGAAATGAACGAAGCGGCCAAAGCTGGTTTAATTCCCGCAGGATGGGAACGCTGGGTCGGAAAAAAATTGCGTCCCGTAGTAGACTGGCGAAAGGTCCTTCGACATCGAGTCAGCCGAGCTATCAATCATAGTGTAGGCGCCAGAATCGATTATAGCTTTGCACGTCCCAGCCGCCGACAATCCGTTTATCAACCATTAATTCCTCCCGCACTTTCTGGCAATCTCACCGGACAAATCGCTTGCGTGGTAGATACTTCCGGCTCCATCGCAGATGAACAACTAAACCGAATCCTTTCCGAAGTTTGCGGAATCTTAGAAGTATTCAACACTCCAGTTACAATCATTCCTTGTGATGCCAAAGCCTACGAACCCATACTGCTAACTCGCCATACCGACCTCCGACAAATCACCTCCATGCCCGGCGGTGGAGGCACCAATATGATCCGCGGAATCGAAGCAGCACTCGAACTAAAACCCGTCCCCGACGTCGTCGTCGTCCTAACCGACGGCTATACACCCTATCCAAAAAAACTCTACAAAACCCCCGTCCTATTTGGAATCATCACCAAAGACCTAGAACGAACCAACATGCTTCCCGGCTCCCCCTGGCGAGATGATTTAGTGATCAAGATCCTGATGGAATAAAGAATGGATAATTAATAATAATTAATAATTATTTAATGAAAAATTAATAATGCATCCTACGATCGAGTGTCTTCCGAAACAAGTTTGGAACAAGTTCTGCGTCTTCGTGCGAAAAAAAGATATACACGATAAAAGATTTACACGTTCGAGTGTCTTCCGAAACGAGTTCGGAACAGGTCCTGCGTCTCCCGCTGTTGCGGGACAAGTTCTGCGCGAAAAACACACGATAATAGATATACACGTTGAAGTGTCTTCCGAAACAAGTTCGGAACTAGTCCTGCGTCTTCCGCTAGGGCGGAACAGGTCCTGCGCGAAAAAAACACGATAGAAGATTTACATGTTTGCGTGTCTCTGCGTCTTTGCGTCTCTGCGAGAAAAACAAGATAAAGATATATCCAATAGAAGAAGCCAATAATCTTACCACCATTTATAAATGACTTACGTCAAAAAACACTTCAATCGCAATGCGGAGGTCCCCATTATTTATCAATAAATAGGAAGAAACTAAAAAATAGAGGTTGAACAAATTCTTATCTTACCCTTTCCTAAACGAAAAAAACATATTTATTCATCAAAAAATCACTATAGCAAGAAATCCTCCCATTCACCCATTCCCTCAGTCAAAAGACCTCTTCACCCAGTCCCTCTAAAACCCTTACCCACTCAAACCCAATTTTTCCTCAGAAATGCCTCATTTTCAGTCTGTTAAAATCCCGTTAAATTCGTATTTTGGCCAACCTAAGGGACTATTATTACCATCTTATGTACGACAGAATAATTTTTAGAAAGTCAAAAAACCAAAAAACTCCTATTCTCAAAAAAAATGATAGGAGACTAAAACAAAATCGTCATGAAAAAACTATTGCTTGCAACGGCCTCCATTTCGGCTACCATTCTTCTTATTTTCTTCCTTTCGGGATTTCAAAATAAAACCACTCCTTCTATGATACCAGTTATGAACGACGACTATTCCGCAGCGTGGAAAAAAATTGATTCCCTAGTGGATCGTGGCCTTCCCGAATCTGCTATGAAAGAAGTCGAAGCACTTTACCAACGCGCCAAAAACGACAACAATCCTCCTCAAATCGTCAAGACTGTTTTACACCTTGGTAAATTTACTGGACAACTACAAGAAGAAGGTCAAAGCAAGGCGATTAAATTAATGGAAAAAGAATTGGAGACGAGTAGCTTTCCAATGCGACCTATTTTTCAATCTTATCTAGGGCAGGCTTATGCGAACTATTTAAGTCAAAACCGATGGCGCTTTCGAGATCGTACCAGCACTGCTGAACCGACAGGAGATTTTACAGTTTGGTCGCCCAATCAAATTCTGCAAAAGTCTCGATCCCTAATCCTCGCCTCTGTCGAAAATGATAAAACTAAATTAATCAAATCAAAAGACTTTACAGCTATCCTGACGGAAGGAAAAAACACGGAAGCACTTCGACCAAGTCTATACGATATCTTGGCCCACCATGCCATTGACTTCTTTTCCAATGAACGAAATAACTTAACAGAACCTGCTTATAAATTTTATATCACCGACAAACGAGCCATCGGAACAAACGATGAATTTTTAAGTTATCAACCAGAAACAAAAGATTCAACTTCCGCAAAATTGAAGACCATTCAGTTAATGCAAGCGCTGACAGGTTATCACTTAGAAGCGAAGAATATTCCTGCGTTGATTGATATCAGTTTAAAAAGAATTGCTTTTGTAAATACGAACGCAGTTTTAGAAAATAAACCTGCTTTATATAAAGCCTCTTTAGGTAAATTGATTGATACTTATCCTAAAGAAAAAATGACCGCTTTGGCTTATCACAAGCTAGCCGAACAATTTTATTCCGAAGGTCTTGCTTATCAGAAAGGTGGATCGGAAGAAGATAGAGTAGCGATCATTAAAGCTCGAGAACTTTGTAAAAAGGCCATTAGCTTGTTTCCAAATGCTTCGGAAATTTCTGATTGTCGGAATCTATTGATTTCCATTGAAAGTAAAGACCTAAGCCAGCAAGTAGAATTGGTTAATGGAACGGACAAACCACTGCTAACTTTAATTTCTTATAAAAATATTGATAAGGTTTATTTTAAAGCGATTCGACTAACGAGTAGCTTAAGAAAAAATTTGAGTCGTAGAAATCGACAGGAACAAATTGATATCTATAATCGACAAACACCTGTTCAATCTTGGAGTCAAGCCTTACCTGATCTTAAAGATTTTCGACAACATCAAACAGAACTAAAAATACAATCATTGCCGCTTGGACATTATGCCTTGATGATTTCAACGAGCCCTGATTTTACCATGAATAATCAGGCTGTTGCCTTGTCTGAAACTTTTATCAGCAATCTCGGATCTTGGTCTAGAGGACAAGGTTCAAATGCAGAAGTGATTGTGTATGATCGCAATACAGGACATCCCAT
The DNA here is from genome assembly GCA_937995675.1 of uncultured Saprospiraceae bacterium. GTDB lineage: Bacteria > Bacteroidota > Bacteroidia > Chitinophagales > Saprospiraceae > JALZUU01. The sequence goes on along the minus strand of CALKJE010000487.1, from coordinate 515 downwards.
TCAAGGAGCGGAAGTAAACTTTAATGTGCAGTTTTATAACCGTGCGACGCGAAATAATGAGGATAGAAAATCACAGTCTATTACCGATAAAGATGGAAAAGTGGTAGCTGATTTTGCCAGTGGTTCACAGGTTACTTATACGATCAAGAAAGGAGCGGACGAACTTAAACTAAATGATCGTTTATACATTCGTGATGACCGTAATCGCAGACAAGGACGTTATCAGACCACCTATTTTACAGATCGGGCCATTTATCGACCGGGGCAAATGATTTACTTTAAAGGAATCGTGATTTATAAGGATGAGCAAGATATGCCAAGGATTCAGCCGAATGAAAAAGTAGAAGTTGTATTCTATGATGCGAATAACCAAGTCGTTGCAACTAAAGAGTTTACCACCAATGAGTTTGGAACCTTTAACGGTAATTTTACCGCACCAAGTTCTGGATTGTTAGGACGAATGAGTATCGTTTCTCGCAAATTTATTGGGAACACTTCCATTCGAGTGGAAGAAT
>CALKJE010000486.1 GCA_937995675.1 uncultured Saprospiraceae bacterium | reverse complement strand
TTGAGAATTTAGGCGAAGTATTTTTGGATCAATCAAAGAACCAAAATAAGCGTTATACACGATATAACAACCATTTTGATGACCTGCCTATGGCCGGCAGGCAGGTGCAGAGTGGTCCAAATAGAGGAAGCATAAAGTCGTAATCTCTTTATTCAACATCCCTTATCGCCAACTTCGGATATTTTACCAAAAGTATGTAACTTTATGCCTCAATTTAACATTAATAACAGGACATCCTGTTAAGACACTAAATCTAATCAACCTATAGCCATTATGAGTATAATTGAAATGAAAGTCCCCGTAATCGGAGAATCTATTACTGAAGTAACCCTTTCTAAATGGCTGGTTGCTGATGGTGATTATGTAAATATCGATGATCCTATCTGTGAATTTGAATCAGATAAGGCAACATTAGAGTTTCCTGCTGAAGCAGCTGGAATTATCAGTTTTGTGGCCAGTGAAGAAGATGACCTTGAAATCGGTGCCCTCGTTGCTAAAATAGACACGAGTGCGAGTAAAGGAGCCGCTACTCCAGCACCTGCTCAAAAAGCAGCACCCGCTAAAAAAGCAGCGCCTGCTACCAGTTCAGCTCCGACAGGACAGATTATAGAAATGAAAGTTCCTGTAATCGGAGAGTCTATTACCGAAGTAACGCTTTCTCAGTGGCTCAAAGGCAACGGAGAACACATCAATATCGACGAACCTATTTGTGAATTTGAATCAGATAAAGCAACACTTGAGTTTCCTGCCGAAGCTTCTGGTAAATTAATCTACGTTGCCGCAGAAGGAGACGACCTTGAAATTGGCGCGCTGGTAGCAAAAATAGAAGTTGGTGCTGGTAGCAGTACCCCAGCTGAAGAGGAAGTAGAAGAAGTAGCCATCGGAAATCTAGAAACCTCCAATGATAGCAGTCATTACGCCAACGGACACCCTTCTCCCGCAGCAGCAAAATTAATGGCCGATAATAAGCTATCCGCAAAGGACGTCAAAGGAACGGGCAAAGATGGACGAATCACGAAAGAAGATGTACTCAAAGCCGTTGCTAATCAAAAAGCGAAACCTGCTCCCACTAAGGCTGCTCCCTCTAACGGAGCTGCTACTGCCAATAAGGTCGTTGCTGCTCCAGCTGGAGAACGAAACGAACGAGTGCAAAAAATGAGCAGAATGCGTCGAACCATTGCCAAACGATTGGTTTCGGCTAAAAATAATACCGCCATGTTGACCACTTTTAACGAAGTGGATTTAACCAATATCATGGCCTTGCGTAAAAAATATCAAGAAGAATTTGTAGAGAAGTATGGGACTAAGCTTGGATTTATGTCGCTATTTTCCAAGGCTTGTGCTAAAGTCTTGATGGAAATGCCTGATGTCAATGCTTCTATCGATGGAAATAATATTGTCTATCACGATTATGTAGATATTTCCATTGCTATTTCTACTCCTACTGGTCTGGTGGTTCCTCCAGTAAAGAATGTAGAAAAAATGAAGTTCCATGAAATAGAGCTCGCTATTAAAGCATTAGCTGGAAAAGCACGATCTGGAGAACTAACCCTGGATGAAATGAAGGGAGGAACTTTTACCATTACCAATGGTGGTGTATTTGGCTCAATGATGAGTACACCAATCCTTAATGAACCACAATCTGCGATTCTCGGAATGCATACGATCCAACAACGTCCAATGGCAGTTGATGGAGAGGTGAAAATACGTCCAATGATGTACTTAGCACTCTCTTATGATCACCGAGTGATCGATGGTAGTACTTCGGTAACTTTCCTCGTAAAAGTGAAGCAATTACTCGAAGATCCAGTTAAATTGCTCTTATTATAATTATAAAAACCATGGTATACTTTGGTCTCTATGAGGCATAATCTTGTAGAAATCAAAGTATGTTTGATAATGAAATAAACGTTTGACCGACCAACCTTATAATTGGACGTTATATGGCGTTATTTTTGTATAAATAAGGAAGAAATGGACTGATTTTCACAATCAGGCATTTTTATTATTTCCAATTAGACTAATTCACAATGACTTTAAAGGATTTTTTTGATTTATTGGCTGACCAACCCTTCCTGTTATTAGCCTATTTCGGGATGATTCCACTCACAGCGCTCATATCGGGCTTTATGGGTAAAAATGAAGGTCATCTTAGTCCTTGGAAGTATTTATATTCAGCATTGGTCTATCTGATCTGTATTCCAGGCATATTTTCGATTACACTCAATGTTTATCTATTTTTATTTGAAAAACAGAGTGTCTTCAATGCTGATATTTACACACAAATCCTCCCTATCCTATCCATGTTTGTGACTTTGTTACTGATAAAGAACAATGTCCCACTAGATCGTATTCCAGGCTTTAATAAGCTTTCTGGGCTATGTATGGCTATTTTTGCTACGCTGATCTTTATGTGGATTATTGATCGAACTCGAATTTTTGTGATTTCCGTCGTTCCTTTTTATTACGTTGGAATTCTCTTTATTGCCTTATTACTGACGTTCCGATTTGGAATAAGTAAGATGTTTAATGCAAAATAAACGATTAGCATTTCCCTACTAGCTTCCCTCAATCGTGCCTAATATACTCGATCGAAGTTAAGTGAACTACAGAATTTTACCAATACTTCACATTCTATTTCCGACATTTAATCACGACCCTCTTCAGGACATGGCTCCTAAAGAAGGTCAAACTAGATTTATTTTATCATCAAAACACTGATAAAATCATACCTCTGGTTTTTCTTTTCACTTGTGTGGCTGTCTAGTTACGCACAAGACCAATATCTCCATGCTCACTTTGTACCTCAAGCCATTCAATTAGACGGAAAGCTATTGGAACCACAATGGGAGGCAGCAGATAAAACGACTCCTTTTTGGATGACCTTTCCACAGGACTCTATCCAAGCTCAATCTCATACCGAGGTTAAGATTTTACACGACGAATATTTTCTCTATATCGGTGCTACTTGTACAGATCAAGCACCTGGAGATTTTGTAGTTCAGTCGCTAAAAAGAGATTTTGATTTTTCCGTCAACGATGCATTTGCCATCTATCTGGATGCTTTTAAAGATGGAAATAACGGATTAGGTTTCGCTGTTAGTCCTTACGGTGTCCAATGGGATGCGATTATTTCTGATGGTGGACATAAAGAAAAGTCCATCAATACCAACTGGGATGGAATGTGGTATGCAGAAGTTTCTCATGATCCAGTTAAAAAGTCTTGGTCTGTTGAAATAGCCATTCCATTTAATATCCTACGGTATGATCACGAACAAAAGGATTGGAGGATAAACTTTGCCAGAAATGATCTCAAACAAAATGAGGTTTCCACTTGGGTTCCCGTCGCTCGTGGTTTCGAAACGACTACGCTCTCTTCTATGGGAATTCTTACTTGGAACAAACCACTTAAAAAACCAGGATTATCTACGATCATTAATCCTTTTGTAGCAGTTGGTGCGGTCAAGAATACCACTGATGATAAACCAGCAACCGCCCTCTTCAATACTGGAATGGATGTCAAAATTGCGCTTAATTCTTCGCTTAATTTGGATCTTACGCTAAAGCCTGATTTCTCACAAGTAGAGGTAGATCGTCAAGTAATTGACTTACAAAGATTTGAACTTTTCTTTCCAGAAAAAAGACCTTTCTTTTTGGAGAATAGTGATGTTTTTGAAAAACTAGGAAATAGTAGAATCCGTCCTTTCTTCTCTCGTAGAATCGGAAGTGCCGGAGAAGACCCAGTAAATATTTTGTATGGTGCTAGACTAAGTGGAAACATAAATGACGACTGGAGAATTGGCCTAATGAATGTTCAAACTGAATCGCCACAAGGAACTACCACGCATAAGAATTATACCGTAGCCACGGTACAAAGAAATCTTTTTGAAGGATCCTCTATCACTGGTTTTATGACCAATCGTCAAGGGTTTAATAAATGGCGTGCTGGAGGAGATTATCAACGGGTTGGAGGTTTAGAATTTGATTATCGATTGTTATCCTCTAGACTAACGGGGAAGACTTTTCTACATTTTGCTTTCAGTGATGTCATGGCCAAAGTAGCCAAAGCTTTTACCATAAAGACACGTTATAAAGAAAAAAATTACAGCGTTTTCCTAGGAATTGATAGCGTAGAAGAAGGTTATTTTTCTGGAATGGATTATGTGCCGCGCTTATATCATCGCGATAAAGTTAGAGATACGACTATTCAAATTGGTTATGTCGATGTAAGGAATAGTGGTTACTATCGGTTCTTTTTTAATCAACATGAAAAGCTAGATTTTCTCAGCCCTAGCTATCAACTTGATCTATTCTTTGATCAAGCATACCAGTTTTTAGAGTATCGACTCGAACTGGGATTAACGCTACAATTTAAAAACTCTGCTAACGTAAATTTACAGTATAGTAATGCTGCTCCGCTCCTACAGGTTCCTCTACTTTTGGAAGGGCTTCAGTTACCTTTTGACGTTGGTGTTTATCATAATCAAGGTTATTTATTGAGTTATGATTCGGGACAGCGTAAGCAATTTTCCACCTTCATTAGTGTCGGTTATCGTCATGAGTATACAGGACACCATTTTGATTTTATCAGTGATTTTGCCTACCGATTAAATCGACATTTTAATGTAGGATTAAATTTCTCAAAACAAGACTTAGGTGGTTTTGAGAATCAAGAAGAGGTTATACATTTTACTTTATTGGGAAGTAAGGTTGAATATAATTTTAATAAAAATATTTCCTTCACTACCTTTTTACAATACAATACCCAAAAGGAAAACTTCAATGTCAACGCACGTTTCAACTGGCGTTATCAACCGCTCTCTGATTTTCATTTAGTCTATACTGAAAATTATTTGAC
>CALKJE010000485.1 GCA_937995675.1 uncultured Saprospiraceae bacterium | reverse complement strand
AACTCATGGTGATACCCGGTACGACGGACAAGGGTTTTACTTCCGTAAAATTAATTGATAAAATTCCTGACGGGATGAAAATAGTAACGGATGGAGCGTACTATGTGTATGCGCAATCGAAGGCAGGAGAATTGGAACATGAGCACTAAAAAATGTTTTTTAAATGGAGAAAGTAAATAAAATATTAGAACAAAAAGCAGTTCGTATCACTGCGATGCGGCAGCTTCTCTTAGAATATTTTCTATTAAATAGTGGAACCTTTGGATTGATAGAATTGGAAAACGCTTTTCCAAAATCGGATAGAATTACAATCTATCGAACCCTTAAAACTTTTGAAGAAAAAGGAATAATACATGGTATCACAAATGGAGTAGGGGAAGTAAAATACGCGCTCTGTGATGAACATTGCACCCCGATTCATCATATTGATCAACATCCACATTTTCAATGTGAGCAATGCAAACAGATAGTTTGTATTGATAGTCAAGTTATTCCCAAAATGGAATTGCCGCAAGGTTATATTCAAAAAGAAATGACGATGATGATAAAAGGTATTTGTCCTGAATGTCAGGAATAAGTTTGCAATTTCATTGCATTAGTTATCTCGGTAAATTTGTAGAAAAAAATAATGAGAACAGAAATTTATTTATTCCTCTTTTTACTGGTTTATTTCTTTTTTGTATTTTTTCTACGGTCTTACCTACTTTGGAAGAGAACAGGAATAAACCCTTTGACTTTTAATAAAACCGATGATGCACATGGTTATAATGGAAAGGTATTTACTTTCATTTCTATACTGGAGCTGGTGGTGGTCCTTATCTATGCTTTTAAAAATGAATGGTATCCATATCTTTTACCCTTTTGGTATTTAGAAATTAATTACTTGAAATATATCGGTTGGGGATTATTAGGCTTATCGCTGATCTTGGTTTGGGTTGCTCAATCTCAAATGGCCAATTCCTGGCGCATCGGAATTGATGAAAACAACAAAACCGAACTGGTTACAAAGGGATTATTTTCTTTTTCAAGAAATCCCATTTTTCTTGGTATTATGATCGCTAATATGGGCCTACTTTTAGTCATTCCAAATGCCTTTACCTTACTGATCGTTTCACTTTCAACGATTAGCATCAATACCCAAATAAGATTGGAAGAAGAGTTTTTAAAAAAATCACATGGGACAAAATACCTCGAATATAGTAGAAAGGTTAGAAGATGGTTTTAACCAATTTCTCAATTAAATTCCATAGATGGAGTATCATTACTACTAAAATAAATGCTAAATCCCAACCCTCCTATTCCTAAAAAAAATCCTAACGCTTAGTGGTGATCACAATTGATCGCATAAATTCCTGATTCTTTTTCTTATAATTTTCACCAATCTTTTGTCTTAATCCGAGCAAAATACTGCAATTCAAAGCAAGTAAAACATTATACATTTTTAATTTGCAAACATTAGTAAAACCTAGTATAATTGTCTATCCCAAAAACCAAATACTACTACCATACCTAAACCTCTAAACCAAATTTCCCATGCTAGAAACTCGCAAAACTGCCGCCAAGAAAGCTACCGCGAAGAAAAAATCTACCAAGAAAATTACCGCGAAGAAACCGGTAACAAAAAAGACTGCAGCCAGAAAAGCCACCGCCAAGAAAACGACGGCCAAGAAAGCTACTACCAGAAAAATCACCAGAAAACCAACTAACAAATCTAGCCTAAAGCGACAAGACCTGGTAGCCATTGCAAAGCTCGCCAAGCTTAGTATTTCTACGCTAGTCAAATGGTACGATAGAACTTTACCTGTTAAGCCAGAAACCGAATTAAAGATCTTCAAGGCCACGGAGCGCTTCTATGAACAAGAGGTTTCCAGATTAAACGAACACCTCCAAAAACTCACAGAAATAGAGAACCGCATCTCCTTCCAAAGAACCGGAGTAAAACAAGCGATTCAGGAAATGAGAAAAATTAAAGTTAAAAAGAGAGCGGACTAAGTTCACCCTTGTCAGATTCTAGTCTTCGCTCTTCCCAAGAAGTTGTTTCATGATTGGGTGTGTTGATCACATCTATGTGTGTTTCTATTTTTTGTTTGTTTTAACCTCACGCTCCTGATGAGAATCGGGAGCGTTTTTTATAATTTTTTATTGGCCATCTCAAAACCATGGACTCCAAAAAGCCTCCTCACTTCATCTGGGCGACTGAAATAAAAGCGCTTTGTCCACATAGCGGCGAGCTGCTTACCTGGGGAGGTCCACAAATAGAAGCACTCACCAAAGCTGAAGCACAACAATGGTGCGATGAAAATATGGGATACTTAAAAGTGATCGGCCGACTCACGATGACCATTCCTTCCAAACAAGACGAAGACGGGAACCATTATCCGGATTGGGATAACGCAGTGGATCTAGATGAGGGACGATGGAATTAAAAAATAGGATTACATAAAAAATCATAAGCAACGGTTTTAAAATTCAATTTACTCACTTCAAAACCTATAGCTTATGTTTACCTTAATCATTGCTTTACTTTTACAATTAGGAACTATTGCTTCCGCTTCTGAGTTCAACCATGCAGAATACGACGAGCAGACGAGTTCCTATCAAGGACAGAGTTATATCATTAAAGACGAGATCGTCTATTAATTTTTATATAACTTCTTCATTATAAACTCGTTCATCTTTTTGTTAGATGGGCGAGTTTTTTTTGATTTTTTTTTAATCAGCATTATTTATAGGCCAATAACAATCTTGGTAGTAACTTTCTTGGATTCTCAATCACCTTCCCCAAAATAAACCCATACATCCGTCTCCCGTCCTCCAATTC
>CALKJE010000484.1 GCA_937995675.1 uncultured Saprospiraceae bacterium | reverse complement strand
GACGGAACTATCTTAGGTTTACCACCAATGCCAAGTGTCGTTGATTTTGATGGAGCTGGACCTGGTACCTGCTTAGTATGGCACTTGTCTTACGAAGATGGAATCGAAGGATTAGCAGCTGGTGCAAATGCAAATGACTTGGTTGGATGTTTCAATCTTTCAAACCCAATTGCAGTAGTAAGAAATGCAGCTGGTCAAGGAATTGATTTAGATCTAGATATTACGGTAGCTAGTTCTACTTACGAGCGTTACGAAGAAGTTGACTATACGATTTCTGTAACAAACTACGGTTCTGAAACAGCAACGGATGTTGTGGTATCAGCTGGATTACCAAGTGGTATGGTGTATACCGATGATCAAGTAACACAAGGAGATTACGACTTATATTTTGAAGAATGGAATGTAGGTGACTTAGCTCCTGGAGCTACTGCTGAATTAGACTTAACGCTATTTACGTTAGTAGAAGGAGTAGATATTGTAAACTTTGTTCAGGTGATTTCTGCCGGAGGAGATGATACAGATTCAACTCCAGATAATAACGATACCAATGTTCCTCAGGAAGATGATGAAGCGGCAGTAACCATTTCTGAATTCGGTGGAACTGGCGAAGGTGATATTGATTTAGAAGTGTCATTAAGCGCGGATCAAACGACTTATGACATTTACGAAAACGTAACCTACACCGTATCTGTAACCAATAACGGAACGGACGAAGCAACGGATATCAGTATCGCTGCCGGCTTACCAAATGGTATGGTTTATACCAGTCATGCAGAAACTACAGGAGATTATAACTTGTTCTTCGAAACATGGACTATCCCAAGTTTAGCAGCAGGTGAAACGGCTGAATTGGAACTAGTATTATTTACTTTAGTTGACAACCAGTCTATTGTACAGTTTGTAGAAGTATTATCTGTAAATGAATCGGATGATGACTCAACACCTGGTAATGGAAACGGTGTTTCTCCACAGGAAGATGATGAAGCTGCTTTTACAGTGAATCCAATTTCTTCTTTTGTATCAAGTGCCGCAGCACGTTCTCAAGTACCAATGACGATTGCAGATCAGGAAGTATATCCTAATCCAGCAATCGAGACCATTAATCTAGCATTTGGTGCAGATGTTGAAGCGGAGCTTTCTATTCGTGTATTCAATATTACTGGACAGATACAGTTAGACCTTCCAGTGAATACTTTTAGTGGTGTGAACGAATTTACACTCGATATTTCTTCATTATCTCCAGGAACTTACTATGTACAATTAGTAGGTGCAACGGTAAATGAACAACCACTACAATTTGTAAAAATTAACTAATTCGTATTTTTTTCTGATTAAGTAATGGACTAATAATAAGTCTCGTATTTTGGCAAGGGAATTTTAGGTCAAGATGAGGCAAAAAACGTAGGCGATGCCTGAGCATCGACGAGGCTTTTTAACGAAATATTGGCCAAAAAGGCCCAGCCACAAATCGATAAGTTATTGTTTGACCATTACTAAGTGTGAGGAGGCCGTTTCGGTCTCCTCTTTTTTTTTGTAAAAAATAAAAATGAAGTTGGAATATTTTTTTAGAAAAAATGAATAAAAAAACAGCGTATAGAATAGGAGAGGTATTCGAAATATTGAATGAAAACTATGATTTGATTTAAATCAAAAATTATTGGAAGAGTAATAAACTAAATAATAGATGTCAATCGAATAGAGCTACCTTTTTGGAAAGAATGATCTTTCAAATTGAATTTGAATTTGAATTTGAATTTGCGCTTGAAATTGCTTTTACTTCTTCTGCTCCACAATCACCTTCTCTTTCCCTTCTCGATAATAAACTCGAGAACCTGCTGCCACACTTCTAGTGATCCATACGTTACCGCCAATTATACTATCAGATCCGATAAAGGTATCGCCACCAAGAATCGTGGCATTGGCGTAGATGATGACTCGGTCACCAATGGTTGGATGGCGTTTTGTCTTTGCCATTTCTTTGCTAACACTGAGTGCACCCAAGGTAACTCCTTGATATAGTTTTACATCTGCCCCGATCTCTACAGTTTCTCCGATGACCACACCGGTACCATGATCAATACAAAAGCGAGGACCGATGGTAGCCGTTGGATGGATATCAATCCCAGTTTTAGTGTGCGCATATTCGGTCAGCATTCTAGGAATATAATCCGTACCCAATCTACAAAACTGATGAGCAATTCGATAAATAGCAATCGCATAAAATCCAGGATAAGTTCTGATCACTTCTACTCGGTCAACTGCCGCTGGGTCACCTGCTAAAATAGCATCGGCATCCGCTTCCATAGCAGCCATTAAGTTTGGTAAATTCTCGATAAACTTCGTTTGAATTTCTTCTGCAGAAACCTTTGAGTTAGGTACCTTCTTTAGTATTTGAAGAAGCTGGGTTTTTAATTTTAAAAAATCTACCGCAAAATCATCTTCATTTTCGTACATCTTATCACATAGGGTAGGGAATAATAACTTCATCAATCCATTGGCCAATTCCCCGACCGTACTCAGGTGAATACCCGGTTTGGTACTCCGATGTTGGTGGTACAATTGTTTTATAAATGATTTTTCATCCATGCTTTAAATGGGTATTTAGAGATTGTTATTAGTCAAATGCTATTTACTGCAAAAATGTTGCTGAATTTATGGTTAAATAATTTTCTAGATAAGAAAAAGAATTAAAAAGAAACGCTGATCCTTATTTTTAAAAATTCTAATTCAATTATATTTACGTAGTTTTTTCTTTTAATGTGTCAATTATGAGGATTTACTTTCTTATATTTAGCCAAAATAGTAGTGAAATTATTTAAAAATTTCATATTTAAATTAAACCAAAAAACCTATGTCCTCTTTTAAAGATAAACTTCGTAAAATGGTTGGGACCATCAAAGAAACTGCCGTAGACTTTTCCAGCCTAGAAGTTACCACCCTAAACGGAGAAATATCTCAGTTTATTGATGCCAAAGGTAAATTTGATGTCGATAAAGTGAATGATTTTATGGCAGGTAATATTACCGTTCAAGGAGAAATTCACGTGATCGCCCACACCCATATGGCCTTCGATCAAGATACTCTCTTATTTACCAAAAAAGATATGACGCCCGAAGAACGAGAAATTTTTCAACTCCACCTAGAAATGCTCGCCTCCGCCCGCGTCTCCCGATTAGCCTTCCTACATTTTATCAAAGAAGTGATCGATTAAACGATAAGATGATTTTTTTCAATAAAAAAGAACCCTTATTTCATTCTAAAAAAAAATAACCATTAAATTAAACGATTAAACAAATCAACGATTAAACAATCCAAAAAAAAATGATCACCGAACTGGACCAACTTATTCCTCGCGACCAATACGCTCCTTATCTCGAAGGACGGTCGCTCGATTATCTCCAGCCGTTGGTAGATCTTGGTTTTCTTCCTATCGGGGAAACTGAAAATAAAACATCCGTACGACTTGCGCTCAAAAAGTTTCGAGCAGCTTGTCAAGATTTGAGTTGGTTGTCTTCTAACAGAAATGATCTTCAACCTTCGGCTCCACCGATAGATGAACCAGATAGTTTAGAAATAAAATTACTACATCTTTTGGTAGATATGGATGGTGATTTTCAATTGGCCAAACTACCTGAATCTGGAACGTCGAGCATCTTATCTAGCGTTATTTTTTATCGGTTAGAATTACACGGTTTTTTAAAATTAGAAAATAAACCGCCACTTTTTGATCCTAATATTTTAAATAAAGTGGTCGCAAAATTGGAAACTTGGATTCCTCTAAATATTTCAGCACTTGAATGGATTAATTTACTTGGAGATATTCCGGAACTGATTCGTAAAACTTATGACCATGGTCGATTAGATGAACAAATAGTCTGTTTTAATTATAAAGAATCAATTGGTGGTAGTTTTCTAGAAGAAATTAAAAGTGAATCTGAACAAACCGTGGCGGCAGAATCTGCTGAGTTAGAACATATAAAATCATCCCTAAAAGAATTAAGAACTGATCGAATAGAAACAGAAACGGCCACACCGCGGGCAGCCACCACACGTAAAAATCGACGTCGCCAATCTGAGGTAGAAAAACTACGGATTGAAATAAATGCAATGGTAAAACAAATGCAAAACATCCTCGATCAAAAAAAACAAGCAAGTGATAAATTTCAACCAATCATCCAAGCGGCAAAGGAAGAATTACGAAAAGCACAAGTAGCCGAAAAGCATCTTAATATAGATCTCAAACAACTCAAAGATTTTCGTAAATCTTTTAAAGGATTAAAGAAGAAAATTAGAAAACTAAAAAAAGAAAATGAGCAATTTAAAAAAGAATTAGTAGAGGAATTTCCCAATACTCCAGATCTTAAGTCTGAACTAACGCTTCAACTAAAGATGCTTGATCAGTTAAAAGATAATCAAAAAAATGCACCCGCAGATAAGAAAGATAAACTAGACAAACCTATCAATAGCGCAAAGAAAAAAATAACTCGTTTGCAGAAATATTTTGGACAACTAGCAGCGATTGAAAACCAAGAGGGGAAATTAATCGAACGGGAGCGTCTTGATCAACAAATCGAATTAAAAGAAAAAGAGTGGTCGACTTCTCAAGACGAAGTTACTAGGATAGAAAACGGTTTGGAAATTTTATTACAACAACAAAAAGATGCGGTAGATGAATTCGACGATGGAATAATTGACGAACAAGAAAAGCTGAAAAAGAAAGGAGAACGGTATCAAGAATTATTAAAAAAACTAGAAAAAATTCCTCGTAGATTTCGACGTGAATTAAAAGAATATTTAGCTCCAGCATTTTACGAAAAGGTACGTCGTGAGTTACTAGATCGAGAAAATGCTACGCTTTTTGCGGAAACCCTTAATCATCCTTATAATCAGTTTTTAGTACGGTTACTACAATTACATCAATGGATCAACGGATATTATAATGGATTGATTGATAATGATTTAGGAAAAAGAACTTTTAATTCCATTCGAGAGATAGATCGAGATATTAAAGGGATGAAATTACGCTTTGTGCTTTATAGACTCAATCCTCAAAATGGAACTTGGCTGCTAAATATTAGATACCTTTTTGCAGAAATGATTGATTCTTTAGAAAGCTTTAAGGCAGAAGATAGTTTTGAAACCGTCGTCAAAAGATATGAAGCAGAAATAGCCAATAATCCAGATGTCCGGAATCAAAAGGATCGTATCGATAAACAACTAAAAAAAGAGTTTAAAGAAGCTAAGAAAAATCGTAAAGCTAAAAAACTTCGTCGCGTTTATTTCGGCGTTCGAAGCCTTGCACGATCCATTGTGCGTGGCATGACTAGGTTGATTCAATTGATTATAAAAGGCCTGAAGTTCCTCTTTCGATTGTTGAAAAATTTCGTACTCATGCTCTATCGAGAAATCCGAGAAGGACTTCGAAAATTCGCTCAAGGCATCGCTTTTCTTTTTGGTAAAAGACAAGTCACCACCTCCTTTTCAGATGGTCGACCTGCCATTGTTACTCGTTTTGATTTTGATTGTGACGTCCGTTCCTTCGCAAGCCTAAACGCCGGAGAACAAGTAGCAGCCCACAGCCAAAATTGCCGAAACATTACCCACAACCTCCAGTTTGCCCTCACACTCACCGCCACCATCATAGAATGGACCTTTCGAGCCATCAGCCTAACGTGGGTAACCATCCTAATCAGAATCGGCCTCTACTTCAAGAAACAGATCAAAAATTTCCTAAAGAAAAATATCATCGGCCTCACCGTCAAAACCATCCAAGGATAAGTAAGAGCAAGGCAAGTGCAACCTCAACCTCAACTTCAAAAGCAAAAGCAAAAGCAAAATTAACTTTCAAAACTCTTTTATTAAGAACTATAATACCTTATCAAAAAAAATAAGAATCTAAACTAAAGATTTACACGATAGAAGATTTACACGTTCGAGTGTCTCTGCGCCTCTGCGCGACAAAAACACTAAAACACCTCTCCAAAAAACATGAAATTCCACGATAGAAGATCTACACGATAGAAGATCTACACGATAAAAGATTTACACGATAGAAGATTTACACGATAGAAGGTCTCTGCGTCTTTGCGCGACAAAACACGTATTAGATTTACACGATCGAGTGTCTCTGCGCCTCTGCGTCTCTGCGAGAAAAAAAACACTAAAACACCTCTCCAAAAAGCCATAAGATCTACACGATAAAAGATATACACGCCAGAAGAGCCATTATTAATTATTCATTAAAAAACTATTCATTAACCCTACCGCTTCGAACTGATCACCCGTCGACACTTCTTCGCCGTATTACCAAAAACAAGATTCAAACTCAAACCCATCTGAAAAGAGTGGTACCCAAAATTCTGTTTCTCTCCCGTAATACTTTGACCATCTCGACTAACCGCATTATATTGATATCCAATTTCCCAGTGAACCAAACTAGCAATTGGAGCAGATATACCAAGACCCGCATTCCATCCAAATGTTTTGTCAAAATCAATCGTATTCTCAGTAATCAAGACATCGTTTTCAAAAGTCATTTCCTTTCCTTGATAATATCCAGCCCCTGCTTTTATAATCAAACCAAAACGATAAGCCGGTAGCGTACTGACATTTCCACGCAATAAAGCCCCATAATAAGTCTCTTCCAACTCTGTTCTAAAAGGACTATCCAACGTCTGAAAACTAGGATTCGTAATATTTCGTCGATACTCTCCACCAATTTGGACATGTTCTAATCCACCCGCCACGCGAAAACCCAAAGGAACATACCCTTGATTTCCACCCGTGATATTTTCGTAAGCAGTCATATTATACCCCGAAAAAGCTTCAAAAAATAATTGTTGAGCGTTCAATTGAAAACACGCCGATACCATTAAAACCAACATAAGTTGTTTCATCATAAAAAATTTAAAAATTTGTGAAATGTAAAGTCTTAACGTGTTTCTTCCAGGTCGGAAGAATCGGAACGAGTTTGTAATGCAAAAGTAAAAAACTATTTCTTTTTTTCAAAAAAAACTAGCATCATAGCCATGATTATGCTCGAATGTCTGTTTTTACCTATCCTTTGAACTAAATTAGTATTAACTTGCTTTCGCATTGAAATTTTTCAAATTAGAATACACTTTAATGATACGGATTTATACCATCCTTTTTTTCCTCTTTTTAGGATCAACTATTTTATTTTCACAGTCCTCACAAGACGCACGGGACCGCTCGGTCGAATTAGAATTGGTAGATGATGGAGGTGACTTTTATTTAAAATGGACGGCTGATGCCAATGCTCCTGAATATCGCGTTTATCAAAAAGATCTCAATGATACCACTTGGGGAGAACCGATTGCGATTCTACCAGGAGATGCTACTCGTTTTGATGACGTAGAATTATTTCCAGGAACGGGAAAAGAGTTTGCGGTATTTAAATATGAGTTTGATCTGATTGTTCAAACGGTGGAAGTACCAGCTGGAGCAGATTTTATTTTGGAATTTTCTGATATGTTTAATATCGGTCTTTGTTGTGATTTTGGATTTGGTTTCTATCGTTTAAATGGTTGTGGGGAAGAGTTGGCCTATGGAGATGATTTTGGGAATTCGGATATTACCAATTTTACGGTTTGTGATAATGGTGCGCCCACTGAGACGCTCACGTTGACCATCAAACAAGATATGTTTCCACAATCGACTTCCTATATTCTAAAAGAAGTAGCAACCGACTCGGTCTACCTAACTTCTGGCGAACCAGGAACCCTCATTGCGCAAAATCCAGCTTACGGATATATCTATGCAGGAAACCGTTTGCCAGCCGTTCATGACCGTGGAGGAATTATTTTATTAATCGAAGAATCTATCCGATTACCGATTTCCCCAGAGATTGATCGATTACGATTAGACCTAATGAGAGATGGCTGGAAAACGTATATTGAAACCGCGACCATGACAGAATCCGTAACCGATATTCGCGCTCGAATTCAAACCTTACATCAAGCAAATCCAGAGATCAATTCTCTATTTATTATTGGTCATGTGCCTGTTCCTTATTCAGGTGAGATCGCACCAGATACGCATTTTGAAAACCACGAAGGCGCTTGGGCAGCAGATGTTTATTATGGTGAACTAAATGGCACTTGGACCGATACACAGGTGTCGAATACTTCAGCACAGTTTGATTATAATCACAACGTTCCTGGAGATGGAAGATTCGATCAAGATTCGATCCCAACGGAAGTAGAATTGGCAGTTGGAAGAGTAGACTTTTTTGATATGCCTGCTTTTGCTCAATCCGAGATTGAATTATTACAACAATATTTTCAGAAAAATCATTTGTATAGAAATGCCTTTTATGATATTCCACGTCGTGCTTTAGTAGATGATAATTTTGGAAATACTTTTGCAGCACCAGCGGCGAGTGCTTGGCGAAATTTTTCTACCATGTTTGGGGAAGATAATATTGATGTGTCTGATTATTTTTCAACCTTGTCTACGACCTCTGGTTATCTTTGGTCTTATGGTTGTGGAAGTGGTTCTCATGTTAGTGCCGAAGGAATAGGAAGTACGCAAGACTTCGCAAATTTTGAATTAAATACCGTTTTTACCATGTTGTTTGGTAGTCAATTTGGAGATTGGGACAATACCGATAATTTCTTAAGAGCACCATTAGCTTCTGGATTAACATTGACAAACGTCTGGGCGGGAAGTCCACCTTGGACTTTTCATCATATGTCACTTGGCGCACCCATCGGAACTTCCGTTCTAGCCACACAAAATAGCCGCTCCAATGGTGGTGTATATTTAGACAACGGTCCTCAACTCGTACACGTAGCCTTAATGGGCGACCCAACTTTACGGATGCACATGGTCGTTCCTCCACCTTCCGCTTTTGCGTTAGCAGAGAATAATGAAGTGGTAATCAATTGGAATCCAGCCGGAGGACTCAATATCGAAGGCTATAATATTTATCGAGCCACCGAACAATTCGGAGATTATGAATTATTAAACGATTCCCCTGTAAATGCTACTACCTACACCGACGTTCCTCCCGGAACAGGCACCTACCATTATCTAGTTCGTACCGTAGCACTTGAATTTTCAGCCAGCGGAAGTTATCTAAATATGAGCGCAGGTACCAATGCTTCCACAGAGTTTATTGTCGGAACAAACCTCCCAGATTTTAGCCAAAAAATTGCGCTACAACCCAACCCAACCAAAGCAGCGTTCCAATTAAACTTCGCCTTCACTCCCGAAGTTTTTCAATTAGAAATTTACAACGTCCAAGGACAAAAAATCTACACCGACCAAATAAATACCCAATCAGAAAATGTCAACATTTCCATTCCAACGGATTGGTCTACCGGTATTTATTATGTAAAAATTTGGAATGAGGAGTGGAGTGCGATTAAGAAATTGATGGTGGAGTAGGATGTTTGGATAGTTAGAATTTTGGAAGGTATTATCGAGCAGATTAGTTTTAATTTTTTTAAATAAAATGAATGAGGCTGTTTAGCTGCCTATTATTAATTATTATTCTAAGTTGTTCAAAAAGCAAAAACACAACAACTACAATATCCAATTACTGTAGGGAACAATTATTAGAGGAGATGATCTTGAAATTCGATTTAAATTTAGATACTTTGAATTTATGTGATTTCTTGATGCAAGCGGGTGAGGTTCATAAAATAGATGCAGAAAATCTAACAAATTGTGAAGCGCCAGATATGGATCTATTTATTATTGATTATATAAAATTGACTGGTGAATTATTCCCCCATAAAAAATGTGATCTTCTTATATTTTTAGAACCCAAATTATTGCAAACCAAGCAATTTAAATCTAAAATGCTCAAATCATTAAAAGCTGAGTATGAGTCATACAAGGGTACCCCAAATGATTATCGTTGTCAAAAATGTAAAACAATATTGATAAATGGTCAAAGTGATTTTCCATATAGTATAAGGGAACGATTAAATAACCTAAAGGTTAAAGACATAGAATATATAAAAGACTATGATAAACCAATGAATGCCGTTTTATTTGGTGAAAAAGGAAAACTCAATGGAGTTATTGAAATTCGCTCAAGAACAAATAACTAAGAAACCAAGATATACACGTTCGAGTGTCTTCCGAAACAAGTTCGGAACAGGTCCTGCGAATACCACTATGGCGGCACAAGTTCTGCGCGAGAAAAACACAAAATACCTCTCCTAAAGAAAACATAAGACTCCACGATTCCTGCCTGCAAAATAAACACGATAGAAGATATACACGTTCGCGTGTCTCTGCGCCTCTGCGCGCCGAAACAAATTAAATCACCTCCCAAAAAAATCATAAGATTCCACAATAAAAGATATACACGATAGAAGGTCTCTGCGCCTCTGCGTCCTCTGCGAGAAATATTATTCATTTAACACCTTCCAATAATCAACCCCACCAACCCTCAATTTTCAAAACATTTCCCTATATTTGCCCCCATATGAAAAAAGGCCGTACCATACTCGAAAAAGAGCGGTTTTCCCTCACCTTGGAGCGACTTTGTCATCAGCTAATTGAGCATTATGACAACTTCGAAGATACCTGCCTTATTGGTATTCAGACCAGTGGAGTAGTCATGGCCAATCGTATCCGTTTAGGATTGCAAGAAATCTTAAATATCGATCCTATCCAATCTGGAAATCTTGATATAACTTTCTATCGAGATGATTTTCGACTACGTTCCAAACCATTGCATCCAAGCAAGACTTCCATTGACTTTGATTTAGAAAACAAAAAAGTGATCCTAGTCGATGATGTACTTTATACTGGACGGACCATTCAAGCAGCCATGTCGGCGTTGCAAGATCATGGCCGACCATCGCAAGTAGAAATGCTAACCTTAGTAGACCGTCGGTTTAATCGACACCTACCTATTCGGGCAGACTACGTAGGTATTACGGTAGATTCCATTGACGAAGCGTATGTGCAAGTAGAGTGGGCAGAAGAAAAAGGTACGGACAAAGTTTTATTATTCGGTTCAAAAAGAGAAAAATGACGGGTTCACAGTTAAGCACCAAACATGTTCTAGGCATTAAGTATTTGACCGAAGCCGATATTAGATTGATCTTTGAAACAGCAGAGAATTTTAAAGAAGTTATCAATCGACCGATTAAGAAAGTCCCTTCCTTACGAGATGTAACGGTTGCCAATCTATTTTTTGAAAATTCCACTCGAACCAGATTATCCTTTGAATTAGCAGAAAAGCGACTCTCCGCAGATGTCGTCAATTTTTCAGCTTCTTCCTCTTCTGTTAAAAAAGGAGAAACACTCTTAGATACCGTAAATAATATCCTCTCCATGAAAGTGGATATGGTCGTCATGCGGCATCCAGCCCCCGGCGCAGCTTATTTCCTTTCACAACATATCGATGCAAATATCATTAATGCAGGAGACGGTACGCAT
>CALKJE010000483.1 GCA_937995675.1 uncultured Saprospiraceae bacterium | reverse complement strand
TTTTATAGTTTCCAGATCTACTGCGATTTTTCAGGATATTCTGATATCGCAATTGGATTAGCTCGGATCATGGGATTTGATTTTCCTGATAACTTTAAAAAACCTTATTTCTCTCGCAATTATAGTGAATTTTGGACCCGTTGGCATATTTCGCTATCAAGTTGGTTAAGAGATTATTTGTACATTCCATTAGGTGGAAATAGAGGTGGAACCTTCGCTTCTTGGTTCATCCTACTCGTCTTTATGATCCTAACAGTTTTCCTCACCGGATGGTGGTGGTTGGCAGTGATCTATGTTTTGAGTTCGATTGGAACTTATTTCTACATGCAAAAAAGTGAATACAATAATAAGAATGCGTTCAACTATATGAACCTAATGAACACGATGCTCCTGGGTGGTTTATGGCACGGAGCAAGTTGGGCATTTGTTTTTTGGGGATTCTTACATGGTTCTTACCAAGTCGTACAACGTTTGGCTGGACCGATTTGGAATAAAATTTTAGACGCCATTCGTACACCAAAAGTCCTTAAAGATATTTTAGCGATGGGCTTGGTTTATGCTTCAACTTGTTTTGCGTGGATTTATTTCCGTGCACCTGACTTTGATATTGCAAGTCAAGTAATTGCTGGAATCGCATCTTTAGAAGCGTTTAATTTTGGATCTGTGATCAATAAGTTTTGGGTGATAAAAGGAGTAATGGTGATCGGTATTTTACTTTTAGTAGAAATATTAGATGTACGATTTACACTTTGGAAAGTCATCCAAACCAATCCTGTATTTAGGATTATAAGTTTTGTATTATTGTTATGGGCGATTGCCTTTTTCGGTTCCTTTGGTGCCAATTCCTTTATTTATTTTCAATTTTAGAAAATTGTGAAAAAGTTATACTGGGTATTTATTGTCATTATATTGTTCTTTGCCGGAGACCGACTCTTCGGTTGGGTGTTAAAGCAGTTAACGGAAAAAAGCCAGTTTCGCTACACCCGGCTCTATCAAGGTAAGGCACAGGCAGATATTCTACTAGTCGGAAATTCACGAGGATTGATTTTTTACCAACCTCATATTGAAAAAATAACAGGTAAGAAAACTTTCAATATCAGTTATAATGGGATGCCAATGAATCTGGCGGAGGTTTTAGTGAAGGATTATCTAGAAAAATATCCAGCTACCAAACAAATGATTTTGGACGTTTCGATGTGTGATCGTCTTAACAAAACCTTGATTACTGGCTTTAATCTTTATACGCCATATTCACCGCGAATGTATGACCTCGTTCATCTGAATGATACGACGAGCGCGGTAGCTGGAAAAATTTTCCATATCTATCGTTACAATAGTGAAATCTTCCAACGGTCTATGTTCTACCTAAATAAATCGGACGAAGACTGGTTGCTTGATCGAGTCATCAACGATGCGATGGTGACAGGTATTACAAGCTATAAGCCCGATACGATCAAAATTGAAACCCGCGATACCATCAGACCCGAAGATAGAAAAGAAAGACTTTTTAAAAGCATCGTTAGCAACCTAACCTCCTCAAGAAATGGAGAAGTCGAATATGTAAAAGGTGTCATGGAACATCTAGCATCTACCGTAGAATTTGCTAAAGCAAAAGGCGTCGATGTCCAACTAGTCATTAATCCATATTATCCACCTTACCTCGATAAATTAGTCAACCTAGATCAACTCAAAGCAGCCGCCGAAAAAGCGACGGGCATGAAAGTCCACGACTATTCTAACTCCGTAAAAGATAAGGAAGGCTTCGGTGATTACCAACACCTCAACAAAGCCGGAAGCCGAATTTTCCTCGATAAACTATTAGAGGATGGAATTTTAAAGAAGTAGGAATTTTTTTTAGAAACAGGTTATCTCCATTAGAAATTTTATTTAGAATATGACTTTCGTCAAAAACACTTCATTCAAAAATGCGGAGTGTACCCCAATATTTTTTATTATAAAATTCAACTAAATAATAGTGGTATCTTCTTCCACTTTTCAGTGATGATCCATCAACTTGAAAAAACAATCTAAAACTATAATCCTTAAAAAAGTGCTAGACATTTGAGTGAGTTCTACACGAAATAGTATAAAATCCGCAGATCTGCAAATCCGTGCATCTACATTAGAATAAAGCCGGCAAAAAATTACAAGAAATGACCCCGGCCTTGAAGGGAGTTCCCGTAATTTTTTACCTTGTTGAAACTGACTTGGTTTTAAATCCAAAATTTATACATCCGCATATCAAAAAATCCGCACATCAAAAAATCAAATTTATTTCTTAACTTCACGGTGCACCTTTCTAATATGGAAGTTGTTTAAAAATGAAGCACAATGGTTGCGGACAAGCCATTGATTGTCAATACTTCACAAATTTATCGGCACCGTAGCTTTGGCTACGAACCTCAAAATTTGCTTTGTCTTGACAACCAAGCACTTATCCTCACCTTTTGTGAACATTCTTAAACAACTTCATGAAAAAGTACCATCATGAAAAAAATAGACCGTAGAAACTTCCTCCGTAAAACAACCTTATCTGGCGCAGCCGTTGTCACTGGTTCCATGCTACCAGGTTGTAAAACTTCCCAATCTATCCCTGCTTCTGAAGGCACTTATATGGGAGATTACGCTGCCCCAAAACTTAGCAATGTCCGAGCCGCTTTTATCGGCGTTGGGAATCGAGGAGGGGATCATCTAAAATTTTTAGCTTCACTCGATGGAACCGAAGTCGTAGCAATCAGTGACCTCTATGAAGACAATGTTCGTAAGTGGGCCGCCGTTGCAGAAAAATCTGGTGATGCAAAACGTCATCAAGATATCGCCTTATATTATGGCGACGAAAACAAATGGAAGTTGATGCTCCAAGAAGTAAAACCGGATGTAGTTTTTATTGCCACCAATTGGATCAATCATGCACCAATGGCCATTGAATCGATGGAGCAAGGAGCACATGCTTTTGTAGAAGTGCCGATTGCAGTTACCTTGGAAGAAATGTGGAGCATCGTAAACACTTCCGAAAAAACGAAAAGGCATTGCATGATGATGGAAAACGTCAATTACGGTAGAGCCGAATTGATGTTTCTCAATATGTGCCGACAAGGAGTAGTCGGTGAACTATTACATGCCGAAGCGGCTTACATCCACGAACTTCGCTGGCAGATGGAAGAGCAGGAACGTGGCACCGGTTCTTGGCGGACAGGTCACTACGCACGACGAAATGGTAATCTTTATCCAACCCATGGACTCGGTCCAGTTGCGCAATATATGAACCTCGCTCGTACCGAAGATAACTTTAATACCTTGGTCTCTTTTTCTACACCAGCCCTCGGTCGACAAGATTATGCGAAGAAAACATATCCCGCCGATCACAAGTGGAATAAACTAGATTTTCAAGGAGGTGATATGAATACCTCCATCATCAAGACCGCTCTTGGTCGTACCATCCTGGTTCAGTGGGATGAAACCAGTCCTCGCCCATATTCACGTCTGAATCTTCTGCAAGGAACCAAAGGAACCCTTGCTGGCTTCCCGACAAGGGTAGCGTTGGAAGGCGGCGTTCCAGGAATCACAAAAGATCATCATTCTTGGGCACAAGGCGAAGATCTAGAAAAACTCTACGAAAAATACGATCATCCACTTTACAAAAAACTCAATCAAAAAACGAAAGAAAGTGGTCACGGAGGAATGGATGGTATCATGATGTACCGGATTGTCGAATGTCTCCAAAAAGGACTTCCGCTAGATCAAAACGTTTATGAAGGTTGTTTGTGGAGTGCAGTTGCACCGTTGAGTGAAGCATCGGTTGCGCAGGGTGGAGCACCGCAACTATTCCCAGATTTTACAAGAGGGAAGTGGGAGACGACGAAGCCGTTGGATATTGTGTAAATTACTTAGATGAAAATATAATTGAAGCATTCAATATTTTAAACAACTTCAATAGCTATAGTTATGAAAACGAAAACCTTACCTTTTATTCTTTTTATTTTATTTTGTCTTTTTTCGATCAGTTGTAATAATGATGATAATGATGAATCAGTAATAACCATAAAAGAATGTCTTGGCTTCGAAGTAGAAGAAGGAACGATCTTGGATGAAATGGAATATCAAATTATCGATGCGGTTATAGAAAATAATCTTAGTACTTTTCAATTTCTTCCAATTGTTGATAAACCAGCAGATATTTTCATTGGTAGTACGATCCTTCAAATTGAAGAGTTCCTATTTATCCAAGACATAACGCTAGAATTAGAATTAATAGATAATTATTTAGAAATAAACGGTACTCCATCAACATGGAAAGCAAATTTTGAAAGAGGTGAATTAAAAAGCTCAGAAGAATTAAAATGTCTATTTTTTAATAATGAATTTCCTTGTGAAAGCTTTGAAGCTAAATATCCAACTGGTCGCGGCTTTTTTAGTTTTACTAGGCCAGCTTTTTTGGATGAAGACACGGCCATCGTTGAATTTTCAATAAATTTCTGTGATGGAGGACGAGGTGAATTAGCTATTTTAAAATTTGAAAATGATAGATGGGTAGTGGATAATTTAATTTCGACTTTTGTGTCTTAAGCAACTTTAGAAAAAAGCTACGACTTTTGTGTACTGCCACTTTGACTCCATCACAGAAGGAGGAGCACCGCAAGAATTTCCAGACTTTACGAGAGGGAATTGGGAGATGACGAAGCCGTTGGGGATTGTTGAGTAAGTTATTTTTTTCTTCTTCAAAATTTGAAAAATGAAAATTAATTACTTTTTCTGTCTGATAATTTCCTTGAGTTGCTGGTCTTGCCAGAACGCTAAACCTGAAACTAAAAACGAGGAACCAACCAAAGCTATTTCAACTGATTTAGCATTTGACCATTTTAATATTTGGGTTAATAATCCAATACTGGCAAAAGAAAAACTAAACGATATTGGATTTGCTGCCGTTCCAGATTCCCTTTCGGATATTCATAAAGGACAAGGAACTGCTGGAAAATATTTTCATTTTTTGAATAGTTATCTGGAGTTGATTTATGTTTATGATCAAACTGAATTAGAAGAAAATAATAGAAAAAATAAGGAGTTAGATTTTGTAGAAAGAGCCAAGTTTGCAGAGAATGGCGCTTTACCATTTAGTATTGCCCTAAAACTTAAGGAATACGATATAGAAAAAATTCCATTCGAAAAAATTCGGTATCATCAAGATTGGATGGATAAAGGCGAAAGTATTTATACTGCTAAAAATTCTAAAAAATATTTAAAAGAACCTTCGATTTTTGTGGTTTATCCAGCACTGGAATCGACCCAATTTAATTCCATGATGGATGTGGAAAATATTCCCGACGAATATGCCTTTGCCAGAGCGTTTTATAAACATCAAAATGGAGCAAAAAAACTGACGAAAATTATCATTACCTCAACAGATTTAAATCCAAAGTCCACTACCATACAAGCCGTTAATAATATTGAAAATCTAACAGTCAAAAATGGAATGGAAAATCTAATGGAACTCTATTTTGATAATAATATTCAAGGTAAATCATTTGACCTACGACCAGAATTACCATTGAAAGTTTATTTGTGATAAAGTTCAGGTTACCAGTCGAACACGTCTGACGGGTAAATGAATATTCAATATATTGATTATCCGATATTGAATATTCATTGGCTATTTAACACCAATGACTTCTCGCGCCACCTTTTGTCCATAATCCACCGCAGCTTTCACTTCCTTTGACCTAAAATATTCCAACAAAAAAGCCGTCGCAAAACTATCACCTGCTCCGGTAGCATCTTTCACCTCAATCGGTTTCGTTGGAAAATCTCTAGACTCATCATCCTCAAAAACACGAACACCATTGCGTCCTCTCGTCATAATTACAATCGGAACATAATCACAGATTGCCGAAATATATTTTTCAAAACCAATCATATCTGCATCACTAAAAACCAATAAATCCAAGGGAGCCAAACCTTTCCAAGACATAGATTTTGGGGCTACTAATCCCTCCTCATTCCAATCCCTTAACCAACCTTGAATCGTAGCCGCTTTCAACGAATCAGGAAAACAATCTAACAAACCCAAATCAACCTCATCTGCAATCGGACAGAACAATACCATATCAGGAACCATCAAATCACTAGGAATATCTTGTGCAGAAATTGTCGCAGCTCGAGCATGCAAATACTGAACCCGCTCACCACCGTCTTCAGGATAAATATTTTCAAAAACCGTCGTTTCTTTAGCTGGAATATTAAAGAGCGAAATCCCTTCTTTCTCAAATAAATCATAAAAAGCAAAGTCCCCACCAACGCTCGTTAGAATAGTTACTTCAGCGCCCATCTTCCTAGCAAGAAATGCAGCATAAGCCGCAGTTCCACCAAGTTTGATTTCTCCCGAAGGCATCCGATCGTGGCACATATGCCCAATAATGAGTAGGGTAGGCGTAGCCAAATTCTTTTTTTTGATTTGTTTAATCGTTTAATCGTT
>CALKJE010000482.1 GCA_937995675.1 uncultured Saprospiraceae bacterium | reverse complement strand
TTGATCAAAATAACGTACTTATTCATACATCAACAGAGGAAAACCCAACCTATACTTTGGTGGATACAGGATTATATAACATTCAGTTGACTGTTGTAAACCAAGATGGTTGCAGTAGTACAGGCTTTTTTGAAGGTGCTATAGCTGTGGGAGAAGAGGTGATTCCTAATTTTTCTGCTACGCCCTTGGAAACTTGCATCGATGCTAGAGTAGATTTTACTGACTTATCGAGTAGTAACGCCAATTTTTGGATCTGGGATTTTGGAGATGGAATAGTGGTAGAAGGCAGTCAGGATCCAACGCATGAATATAGAGATACAGGCTTTTTTGATGTACAACTTTTTGCTTTTCACTATGGCTGTTTTTCAGAAATCACTTATGAAGATCTAATTCATGTTAATCCGCCAATTGGTAAAGCTCGTGTTGACCGAAACTGTGACAACCCTTATTCAATCACGTTTACCGATCGTAGTTTTGGAGTAGATTCTGTTTTTTGGGATTTTGGAGAAGAGAATTTAACGACGGATACTTCAACAGTTTTGAGTCCTACTCACGTATTTGCAGATACTGGTTGTTACAAAGTAATTCATAGTGTTTTTAATCTAACTACTGATTGTGTAGATCATGATACGATTAATGTCTGTATTTCTGATCCTAGAGCTTCTTTTAACTTGAACAATACAGACGGATGTATTCCTTTAGAAGTATCGGTAGAAGACAATTCAATTTTTGCGGAAAACTATGAGTGGATTGCACCTGATGCAGAGATTATAGGAGGGAATACGAATTCTCCTACTTTTACTTTTGAGACTCCTGGAATTTATAATGATGTCATGTTGATTATTTCTGATATCCAAGAATGTCCAGATACCTTTAGGACGGTGGAGACTATTTTTGCGCGAGGTTTGATCGTAGACTACGATATTGATGTATCTGGAGGTTGTTTGCCCTTAACGGTAAGTTTTTCCGATAATTCTACTAGTGCGCTTAGCACGCCATTAGCTTGGTCGTGGAATATTGGTAATGGATTGTTTACGTCTGATCAAGAGAGTTTTACCTATACTTTTGATACCGTAGGAAATTTTTCAATAGAATTGATTGTAACGGATGGAGATGGATGTACTGTTCGCAAAAAAAGGAATAATGTAATTGAGGTAACCGATCCCGAAGCCTTGTTTACGGCAGATACGACAAGTTGTACGGCTGATAATGTACAATTCGAAGCACTGGCCATGGGCGAGTTGACGTATTTCTGGGAATTTGGAGATGGTTTTACTTCTACTGAAGCCGCACCATTGCATAACTATATGCAAGAAGGTACTTATGAAGTCTGTCTAACTATCGTTAATCAATATGGTTGTACCGACATGCAGTGTAAAGAAAACTATATCACGATTTCTAATCCAATGGCAGATTTTACCGTAGATTCAACCTTTGCATTTTGTCCTCCTTTGATTGCTCGATTTACAAATGCTTCTACGAATGCTAATTATTATGAATGGAATTTTGGGGATGTCTCCGGGACCAGTGACTTGGAAAATCCTCCCCATGTATATACTATTCCGGGATCCTATGATGTGACTTTAATTGCAGGAAGTACTGAAAATTGTCGAGATACTTTGACCATTAATAATTTAATTACCCTTAATGGTCCAGTAGGAGATTTTGACTTTGTCGTTGATACCTCTTGTGCTCCAATGCAAGTACATTTTACTGGAACCTCATCTGATTTCTATGATTATATATGGGATTTTGGTAATGGAGTTTTGGATACTTTCTTGAACGTTAATATGAGTGAGGTTTCTTATGCTTATCAAGCTATCGATACTTACGTTCCTAAACTCATTTTAATTGATGAATCAAATTGTGCAAGGGCAATTGAATCACCTGATAGCATCCAAGTGACAGGAATAAATGTAGATTTTCTTGCAACGGATTCTCTCTTATGTGGAGAAGATTTATCAACTTCTTTTATTAATTTATCTCAATCGACTACACCAATTATTGAATTAGAGTGGATATTTCCTGGTTCTTTGGAAGGAAACACTACAGACTCTGAACCTACCATTTCTTATCCATTGCCAGGAGTTTATGATGTATCTTTATTTGTAACTACTGAGTTTTGTCAGGATACCTTAACCAAACCAAACTATATTAGAATAGGCAGTACACCTGAGATAGCTTTTCAAGCTTCTGAAACTATTGGTTGTGAACCCTTTTCGGTTAATTTTAATGACATGTCTACAACCTCAACTGGTGCAATTGCCAATTGGACATGGAATTTTGGAAACGGAGATATTGCTGGTCAGCCAAATCCTACCCACGTTTTTAATGACGCAGGACTTTATCAAGCCGTTTTGACGGTTGGAACTGATTTTGGTTGTGAAATCTCAGATTCTATTGAAATAGAAGTATTAGCTGCTCCAACGGTTACGCTGGCTCCCGAGCAATCTATATGTAATGGTGAAATCGTCACGCTAATACCTACTATTGATGGACCAATTGATCAATTGACATTACTGTGGTCAGGGACAGGACTTAGTTGTACTGATTGTTTAATTACGGAAGTACAGCCATCCGTTACTACTACCTATGAATTTACCGCTACCAATCCCGACGGTTGTACAACTATGCTATCAACAACTATCAATGTATTGGAGGCAACGATTCCTGTGATAGGTATAACACCTGACACTGCCATTTGTGTGAGTGATGGAATTCAGTTAACAGTGACAGGTGGAAATGATGTATTTTCTTACGAATGGGATGAGACCCGACCAGGATTGAGTTGTTACCAGTTTTGTTCTAATCCAATTGCGGATCCATCTGCAGCCACCACTTATGTAGTGACAGTAACCAATGGAGAAGGTTGTTCAGCGATTGATTCTGTAACGATTGATTTGGTAGATCAATTCCAACCCTTAGGTGGTGAAGATCGTACCATTTGTGAAGGGGACTCGGTTATTTTGACAACTGGAGTAGAAGGACTAGAATGGACGAATCCTCAAAATTTAAGTTGTGCTTATTGTCCTGATCCAATTGCTTTTCCAGAATCAACTACTATTTATCAATTGCAGACTTTCACAGAAGAAGGTTGTCTTATTCAAGATTCTGTGATGGTATCGGTGTTAAGTCCTGATGAAATAAATGCTGGAGAAGATGTTTTCCTTTGTGAAGGAAGTAGTATTATCCTAAATGGAATAGCGGAAGGTGATATCAGTTGGTCTCCAAATATTGGTCTTTCTGATCCCAATAATTTGAATTCTACCGCATCCCCACCAGAAACGACCGTTTATCAGTTATCGCTAACAGAGGACAACTGTGTACTGACCGATTCAGTTGTTGTGAATGTGGTAGATAAAACAACCATTAATGCTACGGGTGCAGATATTTGCAACGGAGATACTATTAATCTATCGGTTAGTGGAAATGCAGATATTTTTGAATGGAGTTCACCTGAAACTTTATCAAATCCAAATAGTCCTTTTACCGATGCTTTCCCAAGTACCACAACTATTTATACGGTGATCGGTGCATTGACGGACTGTCCAGCGGATACGGTGATGGTAACTGTAAATGTGGATGAAGGTCCTAGTGTCAGTTTAAATGAATTTACTTACGCATTGCCAGACCTACCACTAATTATTGAACCAACGGTAGATACAAGTGGGAACTATCAATATAGTTGGTTTCCAGAAGAAGGACTAAGTTGTACAGATTGTGTTCGACCGATTGTGGATAGTGCCTTTGTTGGAACGACCTATACGTTGTTCGTAACAGATTTGGATACAGGTTGTGAAAAAGAAGTGAGGACGAAGACCGAAGCATTGGTATCTTGTCCAGACGAAATTCTCTGGCTGCCATCTGCTTTTTCTCCTAATGAAGATGGTCGAAACGATGAATTATTAGTTAACTCTTCTACCTTGAATGAGATTAAATCTTTCCAAATTTTTGATCGCTGGGGAGGGTTGGTTTTCCGGACAGATGATATGCGACGAGGCTGGGATGGTAAACTAAAAGGGGAAAGAGTACCGATTGGTGTCTATGTTTATTTTGTAGAGGCTACATGTCCGGTCAACAACTTACCGATCTTAATTAAAGGAGATATTACACTTGTACGATAGATCACCTTTGCAGTTCTTATTGAACTTTTGTATCTTAAGTACTTGGACAAAAGTATTGATAGATTATGACTAAGGATGTTTTTGTGCTAATCAATGCGGAAAAACCGGAGTTATGCCGTAGCATAATGAGGATTTTTACAAAGCAGAGTAGTACAAAAAAATCCAGTCATAAGTTATTATTTAATTTGTCCACGTACTTAGGCTGGAATAAATAATTAACTATGAACTTAGCAAAAAGATACGCTCGCAAGGATACCAAGACGTTAATCATGGTTTTGGAACATCCAGAAAACTATAGTCCCGAGGCATTGGAAGCAGCAGAAGCTGAATTAAATTTTCGAGAATTAGAGGAAGAAGTTATTTACGCATTGGTTGACGAAGTTAATCGAGAACGAATTGTGAAAATGCTCAACGAACTCAATCCCATTAATGATGAGCTAAAATTGCTCAAAAGCCACTGGTTGTCAGAAGCGGAAATGAGAAGAATAACCAAAGAAGAATTTAAACTATTATTAGATCGAAAAGATGGGTTTAGATTTGATGTATTGAAATATGCCATCGGGGGGATTTAGGAGAATCAATATTCAATATTGGATATCCAATATTGAATATTGATTCTCCGACTACTCATACTTCTTCCGAATCGCTGCGATTTTATTATCTCTTTCTTTGATTAATTTATCAATAGGTTTTTGAGCAGTCTGTCTAGTCTTCAAGACTTGTCCATCAATTTTAGCACTTGCAGCTTCTGCGATTTTATCCGCTTTCTTTTTTGCTTGTTTAGCAGCAATTTCAGCCGCTTTCTTTTTAAATGGATTATTGCCCGCTTTCTTGACCAATAAATCTGCTTGCTTATATCCTTCGTTTTTTATTTTATCAATTTCTTGTTGCTTTCTTTTTTTCAATGCTTCCGCTTTAGCATCCGCTTCCTCTTCCAATTTTTTGATTCTAGGATTCAGACGGCTATTGACTGAGTCAATTTCTTTGTTCATTTTAGCAACTAAGTCCGCTTTTGTTTCTTTCACTTTTTCCGTGACTACGGTGGTAACGGAATCCTTAACGGTATTTACCACTTCTTTGGCTACATCTTTTATAGTTGCTGCTTTGCCTTCACTACTCAATAATTTGACATTGAGCTTTGGACTCGTGATAGAGCCTTGCATATTAATCAAGACGTTTACAAATTCGCCAACATTCAAATCTATACCGATTTTAGATGCTTGGTCATTCAAGAATTTCAATCCTGTTTTGGTCGCATTTCCAACCTTACCTTTACCGATGAGTTTGCTTGGAATTTTAGCTTTGATATTATAATCCATATCCTGACTCAGGCCGTGCTCTCCGCTAATTTTCATAGCGATATCTTGGAAAGCGTAATCAAATTCTGCGATATTAACTTTTCCATCTTTAACGGTAAACCAGTTTTTAGTATCCTTTATTCTTAAAGTTTTAAAAGCAGAAATATTGAGCTTCTCACCAAGGTTCTCTAAAGGTTTAAAAGAAGTTAATACGGCATCAAGCGTTTGGAAAAAACCATCTGCGGTTAACGTATTGAGGTCGGGCATCATATCTTTTCCAACTTCACCACTGAGCTTTAGCTTTGTGTCAAACTTACCTTCCATAAATTTAACAATGGGAGCAAGGGCACGAATCGTATTGAGCTTTTTAAAGGATTCTTGAAAGGAAAATTGACTAATGTCAAAATCCATATCGAAGCCTGGGTTTTCGGTATTCTTAGAATCGTATCCACCCGACATAGTCATTTTTCCACCCAAAGTATTTGCCGTAGCTTTATCGATATTAATCGCTTGATCGGCAATCACCATTTTACCTCGGATATTTTTTAGCGCCATATTGGTATAATCAAGTTTATCAATTTTAGCGTTGATATTCACTGCTACGCCTTCTGGAATAACCAAGGGTTCTAGTTCTTCATCAGCAATGGTTTTAGCCTGTGGAGCACCCGTTTCCATATCAGCCATCAGTTGATTGAGGTCAAAGTATTTAGAGGTCATATTTATATCTCCTTCTAAGGTTTCATTATCAAAAACATAGGCAAAAATATTTCTTAATTCTCCATCTCCTTTGATATCGCTATTGCTGACGCGAAGTGCGAAATTATCCATGTTCAATCGAGTAGGAGAGAAGTTACCGTTCGCAGAAAGGTTAGACAATTTATAAATATCATAATCTACTTTGTCCATCACCGCATCAATTTCAAAATCAAAACGATCGAATACTTCTGTGGTTTCTTCAGGAGCGGTGGTCGGTACGGTTTGAGCAGTTTCTTCCTCCGCAATCCATTCATTTAAATCAAAATAATTAGAACGCACAGAAAATTTACCAGTCATGGTTTTTTCTGGTGAGAGGTAAGCTAAAATATTATTTAGGGTACCTTTTGCTTCAATATCACTTTTGCCAAGGGTCGCAATGAAATTGTCAATTTTTGCATTCTGTGGAGTGAAAGCAACGTTGGTTGTTTTAATGTTTACTTTTGGAAGACCCGTAGCGACATAATTCAGATTTTCAATCTTCATCGTACCATCCATTTTTACTCGTTCGTATTGTTGTCTGTCGATATAACTCATTCTGGTATTGGCGACAAGATCCGCAGTAATCACTCCATTTAGTGTTTGTACATCTTCCATCGGGAAAGCTTTGGAAAGATCGGTTAGATTAATGATTCCATTTATTTTGGTATCAATATTAGGATCACTAATTGGATTTTTTAGATTGAGTCTGGCTTCGAAAGGATTATTGCCGAGGTTCATATTGAAATTCGGAATATCTATGACCATTTTATCAAAATCACTAGATGGACTATTGATATTTATTTTAGCAAAAATATCTTTAACACCCATTGGTAAAGAGGGATATTTAAAATCACCATTGGCAATATCCAAGTATATTTTAAACTTAGGCATTTTATTTTTTTCGGCATTATAAATACCTTTTGCATAGCCATTAAAAGCAAGATTTCCATTGGCCACTACATCCGCAAAATCTTTGGTGAACGCACTCGGAATTAAGGATAGAAAGTTCTTAAAAGAATTACCTGGTGCATCAAATTTTAGGTCCATATCTATATCTCCATTCTTAAGCATATTGACAAAACCGTCTGCTTTTAGCTTAAGCGCATTGACCATTAGCTCATTGTCTTTGAGCGTAAATTTCATTTGATCTAAATCGGCGTTTAAAGTCATATCTAAATCACCTTTTGCTTTACGCAAATAAGTAATCCCACCGGTCTTAGCAGAGATTTCTGCAATATTTGTTTTGGTCACTAGATCGAAAATAGTTTCGGTAAAATTACCGGTACCTTCGTGATCCATATCTTTTAGTTCTAAAAATAAATCTCCTGCACGATCATCATATGTAAGGTGACCATCGACAATATTATATTTTTCGAGATTGATCTTAAAATTATAGGAAGTAGTTTCTTCTGCTTCTTCAGTCGCTTTGGCAATATCATAATTGGCCTTACCATTTTTTAGCACCATTACATGAATATTCGGCTCCGTAAATTGGATGGTATTGATTTGGATAGGCGAGTCTGCATTAACGACAGACATAACATCCAAATCTAGCTCGATATTCTTCGCATCGACTAGGGTGATTCCTTCAAAGGCATCTTGTCCTTTGATATTTAAATCTTTTAGTTGAAGATTAAAGTCCGGGAAGCTGCGTAAAAAAGAGAGGTCAACCGCGCCAAAATCAATGGTCGCATCAAAATTCTTATTGATATCCGTTTTTACTTTAGAAACGATTTCATCCTTATAAAAATAGCTGAGGACAAATCCTCCCGCAATCAGTAGAACCACTAAAGTCAGAAGTATAATGAATAACCACTTAATAAATTTCATAAAAAGATTTTTAGGTGTGTGTTAGACTTTATTCTATTTCTAGCTTAAAGTCTATCGCTTAAACGAGGTTTTTGAGTATTTGTTTACTCTTTCTTGACGTAAGATAGGTGAGTAAAGGGACGAAAATTAGGTTATTTTTT
Organism: uncultured Saprospiraceae bacterium; assembly: GCA_937995675.1. Taxonomy (GTDB): domain Bacteria; phylum Bacteroidota; class Bacteroidia; order Chitinophagales; family Saprospiraceae; genus JALZUU01. The sequence continues at coordinate 4,951 of CALKJE010000482.1, read as the reverse complement.
GGAATAAATAGGTATAACTTCTTCGTTTTTAGACCTAAATTCATCGTTTTCAACCAGATTCTTCAACCTTCTTAACGAAAAGGAAGTAAGATAAATTATCCATTGAAATATTGTACATTTGTGCCATGGGTGAAAAAGACAGACAATCACGGACAATGGTAGATTATTTATATATAGATACGCCTGAAACCTTACAGCAATTTATTGATGAAAATCAGGGTATTTCCTGGATGGGATTTGATACAGAATTTGTAGGTGAAAAGCGTTTTTACACTTTATTATGCCTCATTCAGGTGATCACAGACAATGGTGTTTATATTATTGATTCTATCGTATTAAAAAACTTGGATGCTCTTTACGCCATGATCGAGGATCCTAATATCGTGAAGGTCACGCATGCTGGGGAGAATGATTACCGATTATTGAAAATCGAAGGAGGTGTTATCCCAAAGAATTTGTTTGACACTCAAATTGCCGCTGGATTTGTCGGGTATAATTACCCCATATCTTTTCGTAAACTAGTTGCTAGTGAAATAAATGTGAACCTTGGAAAAGGCTACACCGTCTCGGATTGGCAATCTCGTCCCATCAATCAAAAACAGATTAAGTACGCACTGGATGATATTATCTATCTCAAAGAGCTCTGGGAGTTGCTGACAGAAAAACTGAATAAATATGGTCGTTATGATTGGGCGATTGAAGAAATGAAAAAATATGAGTCAGAAGACTATTATAAAGGCATTCCGAATAAAGAGGCTTTTGCGAATAGTATGATTTATAATCTTCGTCCTAAAAATCAGTTATTCTTGATTCGATTGTACCAATGGCGAATCGAAAAAGCAGAGCGTAAAAATTACAGCAAGGAGATGATTCTCCCAGCAAAATATATCAGTGCAATTACCCGTAATATTGGATCGGGTAGAGCGGCGCTCAAAAATCACCGTCGCCTCCCCAATGGTATCATGAGCAAATACATGGATGAGTTCTTAGCACTGTATGAAGCCGATCCAACTCCCGAAGAAGAAGCGGTATTGGCTGCTATCCCCGCCGCTCAAATTCAGCCAACTGGCCAAGAAACCATCATGGAGATGTTGTCGTTGCTCATCAAGATAAAATGTAATCAAGAAAAATTATCTAACGGCTTGCTCATCTATGGTTCTGGAATCAAAAAAATGAAAGCAGACGACCAGTATTTTGATGAGAAATTGGCGACCGGATGGCGAGGAAAGTTTTTAGGAGAAAATCTCATCGGTTGGTTACGAAATCGTAAAGACCTAGAAATCGATATGCAAAAAGACCAATGCGTGATCAGAATGGTGGAAGGATAGACACAATGTCCGTAAAGACAATTCATGAATTGTCTCTACGCCAACCGCTGCGCAAAACTATCCGCCTGCGCCATGTCTAAATAAACCTTATAAGATTCTGGAGCGGTATCCATATGGAGGAGTGCTCCTTTTTTCATTCGAGGATATATCTGTGCTAGGCTAGAAATTTCATTAATATTATTTCTGCGATAAATCTGATGTCGACCGATCTCTTTTGGATCTCGGATGCCCGCTGCCGCCATGAGTTCAATCAAACTATTGATTGTTTCGCGATGGTAATTGGCGACCCGTTCTTTTTTATTATTGACATTCAGTCCAGCGACTAATTCTTTGTCTTGCGTAGCTACGCCCGTTGGACAATGATTGGTATTACATTCCAAAGCCTGGATACACCCAAGTGCCAACATCATGGCGCGAGCAGAATAACAGACATCCGCTCCCAAAGCAAGTGCCTTAAAAACATGAAATCCGGTGATGATTTTTCCGGCAGCGATAATGGTAATATCCTTTTTTAAATCAAAGCCAACCAGCGCATCATGTACAAATGCGAGACCTTCTTTAAAAGGCGTTCCGACAGAATTAGAAAACTCTAAGGGCGCCGCGCCTGTTCCTCCTTCCGCTCCATCTACTGCAATAAAATCCGGCTTGATTCCCGATTCAACCATCGCTTTACAAATGGCTAAAAATTCACTACGATGTCCGATACATAATTTAAAACCAACTGGTTTTCCATCGGAAAGATCGCGTAGTCTTTTTAGAAATTTAAGCAACCCTAATGGCGTATTAAATTCTTTATGATAAGGTGGAGAAAGAACAGATTCGCCAGGTGTCACATTTCTGATCTCCGCAATTTCTTTTGTGTTCTTTTTCCCTGGTAAAATACCACCGTGACCCGGTTTTGCACCTTGAGAAAGTTTTAACTCAATCATTTTGAGTGCCGGATTGGCTACTCGTTTTTTGTATAATTCAGGATCAAAACCACCTTCTTTAGAACGGCAACCAAAGTATCCTGTTCCGATCTGATAGATGAGGTCTCCACCAAATTTTTTATGATAAGGACTGATACCACCTTCTCCCGTATTGTGAGCAAAGCCACCGATTTTAGCGCCACCGTTTAATGCTTCGATGGCCGCACTACTCAGTGATCCAAAACTCATGGCAGAGACATTTAATAAACTCGCCGCATAAGGTTGTTTACAATCAGGTCCACCAATCATGACTCTTGGATTGGGATCGAGGTCGTGGTGATCTAAAGCGGCAATAGAATGATTCATCCACTCGTATCCTTCATCATAAACATTGATCTGTGTACCAAAGGGATTCGAGTCTAGTTCTTGTTTTGAACGAGCATAGACAATCGATCGGTACTGTCGATTGATCGGTGTACCATTGGTATCAGATTCGATAAAGTATTGATAAATTTTTGGTCGTAAAACTTCCATAACATAACGACCTCTTCCTAAAATCGGAAAGTTGCGGACAATGGCACGCTTGGCTTGAAACATATCATAATATCCCAATAAAATTAATGGAACTAGAAATAATAAAGCCCAATAAATTGGAGCCCATAAATAATAACCAACTCCGATAACAACCGCCAGACTTAGAATGGAAAATACAACAAATTCATTTCTCATATTAAAAATTTGCTGCCAATATAAGAAATGTTTTTTTAATGGTTGAAATGCTTTGGTGGTTGAAACGCTTTGCTTGTTGAAATGTTGAAGCGCTTCGCTTGTTGAATAATAAAAATATGGGATGTAAGAATTATAAAGAAACATAGTTTTATAAACATGTTAAGTTTTATGGGAAAATATTTGAAATAACAGAAACATTAGTTTAATTTTAAAAGCGTAAAAAAACGATTCAACGATTCAACGATTCAACGATTCAACGATTCAACGATTCAACGATTCAACGATTCAACGATTCAACGATTCAACAACAAAAAACAACCATATGATTATTTTTGGAACTAGAGGTGTAAACTCAACGATGGACGAAGGATATTTTTTCTGTCCTCAATGTGAACGAGAAGAGCCTTATCGACATCGGAAGGTGACGCGATTTTTTACGCTCTATTTTATTCCACTGATTCCGTTGGGTAGAATTGGAGATTTTGTGGAATGTCGCACTTGTCAAGGAACGTATGTTCCCAATGTCTTGGATTATCGTCCGGACGGTGGTGGTAGTGAAGATCAGTTTTTAGCGGAATATGAAAAGGCGATGAAGCATACGATGGTTTTGATGATGTTGGCCGATGGAGAAATTGATGATCAAGAGATGATTGCGGTTCGTGATATTGTCAATAAATTTGGACACCATGATATTACACTCGAAGAATTAGAAATTTATACCAACGCCGTCCGCAATAGTCCAGACGATATTTCTACTTATCTAAAAAATATTGCTCCTTCTCTGAACGAACATGGAAAAGAAACCATTATCAAATGTGCACTTTCTGTGGCGGCAGCTGATGGTCATGTTGATGATAGCGAAATTGATTTGGTTTATCAAATGGGTGAGGTCATGGGCATGTCTAGCGCGCACATGAAAGGAATTCTGGGAGAGATGGAAATACCAGGCGCGGCTGGTAGTGAGGGGGATTTTGTGTAGTAGAGACAATTCATGAATTGTCTTTACATGAATTGTCTTTACATGAATTGTCTTTACATGAATTGTCTCTATGGAATCATCACCAACCTACCAACCCAACACCACCACCTCATTAATCACCGCACCAGGTTCCTCACAAACGATCCGTAGATAACGAGATTCCAAGTCAAGGTTCAACCAATTTTTCCATTCCAAGTATTTGGTCGTTCGGTAGCGATCGAATGTTTTCCAGTTGCCGGGTTCACCGATATCTATTCGGAGCCAACCTTGACTAGCGCCGTCAAAAATAGAAATTCCTTTTAAAGTTTTTTTAGTATTAAAATCAATGATGACGGCCACTTCCTGTCCATCATCCGGCCAATCTTCTCCTGGTAGTGGCATCCATGCGTCGATGGGAGTACCTCCTTTTCCGCAGATTGGCTGTCGAAGTTCGGAAGTTTTTTCGTGTGTAGGTTCGTCGATCAGCATGGTCGCTTCTCCGTATTTGAGGTTGTTTTCGAGGGAGACCATGCTTTTGTCGATTGGAATATTCCACGCACAATCAGGGAAATCAGGACGCTCATTATCGGTCAAAATAAAAACAGGACGCTCTGAGATTTCAGGAATCACCAAACGCCTATTATTTAGTTTCAACACTTTTTTATCACCATCTAGGTCTTGATCCAATAGGGTGAGCAAATGCGCTGAACCAGCATTATTACTTAAAGTAAATGGATAATCTCGACGGCGATAATCTTCGGTTGTATTCGCCCACAAGGCAACTACTTTTTTTCCTAGAATCGTACTATGTTCAAATTCATAAGCAGTAATTTTCGGATCATCTGTTTTTAAAATTTTACTAAAACGAAAATCTCTAAGCGCCGTTTTCATAGCATATAAATAATAATACGCTTTTCTAGCTCTAAACTCCGGAAAAGGTGTATTCGGATTTTGTTCTTTAGCCAATTCTAATAAACCACAAGTCGAAAACCGCTGTGCTGGATCGCCATGATAATGATCGGTCAACG
>CALKJE010000481.1 GCA_937995675.1 uncultured Saprospiraceae bacterium | reverse complement strand
TATCATCTTGGAGATTTTGGATTGACTTATAAGGAGAATCTAGCGACTATTCTAGATCAATTAAATGGTAAGATTCATTTAATTGCTGGTAATCACGAAGGAGCTGCTATTCAGAATAAGCATCGATTTGTCTGGGTTAAGGATTATCATGAGCTAAAAGTTAAGGATCCTGATTGTCAAAATGGGGTTCAACGGATCATTCTGTTTCATTATGCGATGCGAGTTTGGCGAGGAAGTCATCGTGGCAATTGGCATTTATATGGTCATAGTCATGGAAGTTTGCCTGATTTAGAGGATCGACTGAGTTTTGATGTAGGCGTAGATTGTCATGATTTTTACCCATTATCTTATGAAGAAGTAAAAGCCATCATGGCAAAGAAAACTTGGACAGCACCATTTGGGAAGAAAGCTGAGTGATAAATTTGCATGGATTACTCAATCGGTGCAGATTTATTCCTAAAACCAAGTATCTTTTGTTACCTTTGGACGTCCTAAACAAGACAATCAGGAGAGACCTTAGATTTAGATTCGAATTCTTTAAACTAATCTTACAGATTGGCTGGAACTACGAAAAAAAGGAGTAGATTCAGCCTTTGATAAAAAACAAGGCCACTTTTCTCTGCTTTCTGGTATAACAGATATTATATTTTTTTAAAATAAATCTGTTTATACTGGCTCTCCTAATGCTCAAAACGTTCAAACTAACAACTAACTATCAGTACATGACACAGAATACGATGCACCCGAAAAGTCTGCCCCCTGTCAAGTTTAATAAAAAGGATCGGCCAGAATTTTTCGTATTGCTACGCCAACGCGTGAACCAACATTTTACAGATAATAATATTTCCAAGCATTGTAACTGGAGTATGCGGATAAAAACCGTTTTTATGCTTTCTGTTTATATGATACCATTCGTATTGATGTTGACTGGTGTGATCAGTGGTGTTGGATCTATTTTAGCTGCGTGGGCAGTGATGGGATTTGGGATGGCTGGAATTGGCTTGTCCGTCATGCACGATGCAAATCACGGTGCATATTCTAGCAGTAAATTTGTCAATAAAGCCATTGGAAGTATCAGCAATTTTATTGGTGGGTTTCATACCAATTGGATCATTCAGCACAATGTACTTCACCACTCATTTACCAATGTCCATGGACATGATGAAGACATCGACAAAGGAGTAATGCGTTTTTCTCCTAATCAAGAACACAAAAAGATCTTTCGTTTTCAAGCCTATTATGCCACTTTCTTTTATGGGTTAATGACTATTTATTGGTTTGTAGCAAAAGATTTCGAACAATTGATCCGCTATGATCGGAAGAAATTATTGGCAGGACAAGGACTGACTTTTAAAAGTGCGCTTGCTCAAATCATTTTTCATAAAACTTGGTATGCCTTGGTTTTTATCGTATTGCCCATCATGGTTGTCCCAATCGGATGGGGATATTTGGTTTTGGGATTTTTGTTAATGCATTTTATCTGTGGTGTAATTCTAGCTTATATTTTTCAGTTGGCTCACGTGATTGAAGAGACTAGTTTTTTCAAGCAAGATGAAACTGGAACAGTTGAAAACAATTGGGCCATTCACCAATTAAGCACGACGGCTAATTTTGCCAATACCAATCGTGTGTTTTCTTGGTTGGTAGGTGGATTAAACTATCAGGTAGAACATCATTTATTTCCGCATATTTGCCATGTTCATTACCAAGACCTTTCTCCTATTGTACGAAAGACAGCAGAGGAATATGGTATTCCTTATCACCAACACCATACGTTTTTAAGTGCTTTAAAAAGTCATTTTACTTTATTGGATCGTTTGGGAAGGAATGTAGCTTAGAAATAAAAATATTTTTCAAAAAGGTAGTAATTGTAATTGCAATTACTACCTTTTCTAATTGAAAGGGTATTTTGTTTTTAATTCACAACTTCAGTATCTTGCATTCTTATGAAACTAGCTAATAAAATCAATCGAGCCACTGATTATTTACGTGATCGATTAGGCACTTTAAAACCAACCGTAGGGTTAATTCTAGGTTCTGGATTAGGCGTAATAGCTGACTCTATCAAGGACCCACTTGTCATTCCTTATGGAGAAATTCCAGATTTCCCACAAACACATGTAAAAGGACACGCTGGCGAGTTGGTGGTGGGTAAATTGCATAGCAAGACGGTGATCGTTCTTAAGGGACGTTTTCATTATTATGAAGGACATCGACTGGACACTATTGGGATTCCTATCAGAGTATTTAAAAAACTTGGTGTTGAAGATTTGGTGATCACAACGGCTACGGGAGGCGTCAATCAAGACAACGTAAAAATGGGCGATCTAATGCTCATTACGGATCATATAAATTGGGTTGGAACCAATCCGCTAGTTGGACCTAATCTTGCAGAATTTGGACCTAGATTTCCAGATACTTCCAAAGCTTACTCTCCTCATCTTCAAGTGCTGGCGCGAAGTATTGCTAAAGATTTAAAGATCAACCTTAAAGAAGGAACTTACTTGTTTACCACTGGCCCTAGCTATGAAACACCAGCGGAAGTTCGGATGATGCAAGTCCTCGGAGCTGATGTCGCGGGGATGTCAACCGTTCCTGAAACTTTGACGGCAGCCCACGCTGGAATGTCAGTTGTTGCGATCACGTTTGTAGCCAATATGGGGGCGGGACTTACAGACGAGAAGTTGACGCATGATGATGTGATGGCAACGATGGAATTAGTGAAGGATGATTTCATTGGGATGGTGGAGGAACTGGTGAGGAGGATTTAGTTTTTTGTTCTTTTGGCGGGTTTGGCTTTTTTGTTTTTTTTAGATTGGTTGATTGATGATGTTTTTTGATTTTTAGTTTTTATAAATTCATATCTTTTTTATGCCGATTATTAGGATTGAGAGGGACTGTACCACAAAGTGTGTCATTTGCCAGCCCGCGCCTCGGTCCTAAAGGAAGCCCAGCCCGCTGACACACTCTAAGTGAACAGTCTCGACTGAGACAAAAATAAATGCACCTATTTCTATTGTATTTGATTTATCCAGAAGTATTGATTTACATAAAATTTCTACGCAAGCAACTAACGAAGAAGCTATCGCAGGAGTTACTTCGGGATTGATCAAAAAGGGAGAATGGGTCACTTGGCGTGCTAGGCATTTTGGAGTTTATCAAAACTAAACCGTTCTGATTACGGAGTTTAATCCCCCCACCTATTTTGTTGATGAAATGCAAAAAGGAATCTTCAAATGTTTTAGGCACGACCATATTTTTAAGAAAGTTGGAGAACAATCTTTAATGATAGATGTTTTTGATTATGAATCTCCATTAGGTATTCTCGGAAAATTGGCAGATCTCTTATTTCTAAAACGCTATATGAAACGGTTTTTAGAAAAAAGAAATCAAACCATTAAATATTTCGCAGAAACGGAAAGGTGGAAAGAAGTCTTAGTATTTAAAACACAAACATGAGCTCGCAAACAATTGACAATCAATTAATTAAGAGTAATATACTCCAAAAATACAAGATCACTAGAGCCTATTCTGAACAACTTTGCCAACCTTTAAATACGGAGGATTATTTGCCTCAACCAGTAGATTTTGCGAGTCCACCCAAATGGCATTTATCTCATATAACTTGGTTTTTCGAGGAGATGATTTTGAAAAAATTCAGCCCTGGATATCAAGCATTTAATGAATCCTTCTCTTTTTTATTTAATAGTTATTATCAGACCGTAGGTAAACGAGCGGTGCGGGCTGAGCGAGGAGCCATAACTCGACCGACGGTTTCTGAAGTTTATGCGTATCGTAAATATGTGGATGAACAAATGATCCAATTATTGGAAAAACCAATAAGTCCAGCATTAGAAGCGCTGGTTATTCTAGGTATTAATCATGAACAACAGCATCAAGAACTTTTAATTACAGATTTAAAACACACCTTTTCTTTAAATCCACTGCATCCCGTTTATAAAGAAAACTTTGATCAGACCGCCGACCAAAATAAGACGGATGGTTGGATTGAAATGAAAGAAGGTATTTATGAAATAGGACATCACGGGGAAGATTTTTGTTTTGATAATGAACTAGGTCGACATCGGGTATTTTTAGACCATTATCAAATTGCCAATCAATTGGTTACTTGTGGAGAATACTTAGAATTTATTAAGGCAGGTGGTTATCAAAATTTCAAATTCTGGTTGGACGAAGGATGGTCTTGGGTCATGGCAAATAACATTGAAGCACCACTCTATTGGGAGAAAACAACATCCGGTAATCAATGGTCTCAATATACTTTAGCAGGATTAAAAGAAATCGATCCTGATACCATTTTAACCCATATTTCTTTTTATGAAGCGCAAGCTTATGCGACGTGGAAAAACCTTCGTTTGCCCACCGAATTTGAATGGGAAGCAGCTGCACAAAAACTAGATTGGGGAAAACGTTGGGAATGGACTTATTCGGCTTATCTACCCTATCCAGGATTTAAAATTGCGGATGGTGCGGTAGGAGAATACAATGGAAAATTCATGATCAGTCAAATGGTATTACGAGGCAGTTCCGTGGCAACGCCACCTGGACATGAACGACCAACTTACCGAAATTTTTTCCATCCTAAATATCGATGGCAATATACAGGTATTCGACTGGCTAGATCCTTGAAAAAAAATGAATAGAAAAGCCTAGCTATTTATTTAAGCTTATTTTCAAACACTATAATCCTTAAAAAACAATCTTTTGAAATCTTCCCTATCCAACCAAGATACCGCCTTTAAAAACCACGTAGCTGAAGGTCTCAGTGCCAAATCTAAATTTTTATCTTCAAGATATTTTTATGATAAAAAAGGCGATGCCATATTCCAGCAGATCATGGCGATGCCCGAATATTATCTAACCAATTCTGAAATGGAAATTTTTACGGAGCAGGCTACTGATATTATTTCTGCATTTGGAATGCAAAAGGATCAACCTTTTGAACTCATTGAACTTGGTGCAGGAGATGGAACTAAAACCATCAAATTACTTACCGAAT
>CALKJE010000480.1 GCA_937995675.1 uncultured Saprospiraceae bacterium | reverse complement strand
GTTACCTTTTTATCTGTCGATGAAGGTTGGGATGAATACCGTTGGCAAGATGGACAAATGGGGAGAACTTATACCGCAGTTGGTCCTGGAACTTACTGGGTGACAGCGACTAAAGCGTGTTATAGTGTAACGGATACGATCACTATTTATTTAGATGAAAATACTATTTTAGATTTGGGAGAAGATCAATTCTTATGTGAAGGAGATAGCCTTAATATCTCGTTGTCTGGATTTGATTCTTACCAGTGGTCTCCTGAAACGGGACTGGATTGTTCGACCTGTGCGAGTGTCCACCTTTTTCCACAGGATACGCAATTATACCGGGTAATTGCCCGTAATAACGCAGGTTGCTACAGTATTGATTCGATTTTAGTATTCCCGCTATCTCCGATTACTACTCAAATGAATCTATCGATTTGTGTTGGTGAATCTCTAGAATATGAAGGAATCGCATTAAGTCCAGGGAGTGTTCAAGACTTTGTTTTGATGAGCCAATACGGTTGTGATTCGATTGTCACGGTGATTGGGGAAGCCATAATTCCATTATCGGTTCCTTATGAGGTAACAGGTGTTTCCTGTTTTGGTGATAGCGATGGGACGATTCAGATGGATAGCAGTTTGACTGAAATGCTTTTTAGCTTGGATGGAATTAATTTTTCTTCCACTACTAATTTTTCGAATCTAATGGCAGGAGATTATATCGTTTATGGACAAGATGAGTTTGGTTGTGTCTCCGAAACTTTTGTCATTGTAGATTCGCCCGATCCTATGTATTTATCGGTTTCGCCAGATACCAGTATCGTGTTGGGTTGTCCTGTAACTTTGAGAAGTTATACCAACGTGGATGGTCCGCTTAACTATCAATGGCAACCTGAAGAGATGTTGGTTTGTGATACTTGTTCTGCCAGTATCACCATTCCATATTTTACGACCGATTATCAGTTAGTCATCACCGATGAAAATGGTTGTACCGCTTCTGATACAACGACCATTACGGTCAATAAACCTCGCCCTATTTATATTCCAAATGCTTTTAGTCCGAATGGTGATGGAACGAATGATGTCTTTATGATTTATAGTGATAAAGAAGTGGAAGAGGTGATTAGTTTTCGTATCTACAACCGTTGGGGTGCGCTCGTTTTTGCAGACGAATCTTTTGCACCCAATGATCCTGCTCACGGTTGGAATGGATTTTTTAAATCAGAAAAAATGAATCCTGGCGTATTTGTTTATATCGCTGAGATTTTGTTTTTGGATGGAGTAACGGTGCAGTTTTCGGGAGATGTGAGTTTGTTGTTGTGATTAAATATATTTATTAATCCAATAAAAACGAGCAGAGAAGCACCTAAGCCACTCTGCTCGTTTTTTATAAAAGAATATTTAAATAATTTTATCTCAAAAATCCGCATATCCTGTTTTACAGCAAGGCCAGATCCGAAAAGGTTTACACATCAATAAATGCCAACCCGTCCGCTTTCGCGGTGCCCTCCTTTGCCGCATTGTCATGCGTTACCCTCGTTCCTCGGGATTAGTCAGTTATCGTATCAACTCAATCCACCCTTTCAAAATATCCGGATTTTGCCGGACCCCAGTTACACGAGTTTCAAAGACGCGACAGGAATAATAATAAACACCTTCGTTTAAATCTTTACCACTCAAATTCTTACCATCCCAATTTAAATCGGGATCATTGGTTTCGAAAACTAGATTTCCCCATTTGTTGAAAACTTGGAAATTTACACTTTCTACAAAACGATAAGGGTAGGGAATAAAACGTTCGTTGGCACCATCACCATTGGGTGTAAAAACATTTGGTAAATTATATTCAGGACAATTATCCACACAAACAATATTGCTAAAAGCACTTTCATTATTAAAAGTATCGATTGCTGTAACACCATAGCAGCCTGCAATTCCAAAATCTGGCTTGTGCATATAAGTAGTATCTGTCGAAAGATCATTAGAATAGATCAGCTCCAATGCTTCTCCTTCTCGCTCTGCAAAATAGACTCGATAGCTAACCACGTCATCCGTTTCAGGACAAATAAAATTAGGGTTTTGCCAAATCAATTCATTAATAAAATCTTCCTCAGGAAAATTTTGATCTACCTCATCACATAAATTATCTACTACTAAAATTGGAGGACAAGGAGGAATGGTATCCAAGGGGGTTCCACAATTTTCTTGTGATAAATTTAATAACGGAGATTTAAGACCCGCAATATTATAGCTTCCTTCACTCTCGATTCGATAGCAATATTCTTGACCATTTAATAATCCTGTATCGGCATAAGTCTGTTGATCCGTACTATCAATTAGTGTAAACATATTATTTTGGAAACGGAAAATCCGGTATAAATAATTATTCCAAGGAGTCGCTTCATTCCAAGAGAGAATATTGGTATTATCCGTCTCGGCAATGTTGATGTAAACAGAGGAAGCGGTTGGACTAAAGTCAATTGGTTCAGGTTCATTATTGACATAAAACCCAATTCGATAAGTATAGGCATTATCAGTAGTATTCAATCCCGTATCTAAAAAGGTAGTGTCGACCGCTTGATAAAAATTATCTGCTGTAAAAGTACCTCCAGGAACCAATTCAAAACCAGTGCTCGTATTACCCGTTGCGCGCCAGAGTTCGTAGACGTATGGTCCTGGATTGATTAAGGTGTCTAGATCGTTGGGATCAGGTGTCGACCAGATGACTTCGATGGTACCGTTGTTGGTATCAGTAGATTGTACACTGACGTTGGTCAGTAATGGAATATCTCTACTCAATTGAACGCAGATCTCGTCAGAAGGTAAGCTTTCAATTCGGTTAAATTCAAAACCACTAGCCGTCAGTCGTGAAAATTCGCCTAAGATTCGATAACAATAAGTGAGTCCTCTTTCCACTTCAAAATCAATATAAACATAGCGATCTCCATCGGCGTCTTGTACCGTTTGTGGTGTAATCTTGGTGTATCCTTGTCCCTCAAGTCCAGTTTCACAAGTATCAATAGGAAAGTTATTACTATTCAGGCGGCGCCAAACCGAGAATCCTCGAAAGTATTCATTGGCGGCATCTTCACAGTCATAAGGATTTTTCCAACTGATTTCTACTTGTCCGTTATCTGGAAAAGCTTCCACTTCTTCTGGTGGGGGACCTACTACTTTTATTCGAACTACTTTCAGCGTAGACAAAAAGGAAGTATCACCACTAGTCTGATCGATAGTAACAGGAAAATTATCTGCAGATCTAAAAATGACGGTATAAAATTGATCTTCAATATGTTCACATTGGGTTTGCCAACGGAAGGTCCGAGTTAGCGGTTGCGCTTCATAAAACCGAGCTTCGTCAAAAGTAGCAGGACTGAACGCTAGCTCAAAAGGTCCACCAGTAGCAGTCAAATTAACCAGTTGATCTGATTCCATTTCAGGAGCAGTAGCGGTTACTTCAAACTCAATTAGCTCGCCAGCAACGACACAAATTTCTTCTTCTGTTTCAATCACCGGAGGAAGATTATCGCAGGTTTCAATTAGGATTTGTAAATCACGAATTAGGGTATCAATCGGATTTCCATCTCGGTATTCAATGATGTATAAAGCGATATTATATTCACACTCTTGTTGTGGACTAAACCAAAAGAAGTCACCTGTTTTTTCGTTAAAAGTAATATTGTTGTCAGGTCCAGGTTGAATTTCATCTGGAAATCTATAAAGTGGAACCGGAGAATTAGGTGCTTGTAAAGGAACGATCAGTCGGTATGCTAAACTATCTCCATCAATATCGTAAGCGTTGGGATTGTGTTGGAATGGTTGTCCCACACAGCCAATATCAATCGGTGCTTGTAATAAGATGGGGGAATTATTAGGTGCTTCAAAAGTTTGATTAAAAAGGGTGACTGTAGTTTGTAAATGAAAAGATACGTTGTCTGGACTAGCACCGTTGACATTACAAATTTGTCCATTCCGGTTTTTATCATTCATACTAATGACAAAGTGACCAAGACTAGGGTAGATATGGGTTCCTTTGTAAATATTTATTTTAGTATCATTGGCTAGTGGTTCACCATTGGGAACACCACCTATTATCGGTCCATTAATTCGTTCTAAAATATCGCTAGTTCCGTCACCCCACAACACTTCCAGCTCGTTTCGATCGGCATTGGTGCTACTAGTCTTAGTATAGGTCGTAATGGTGATTTCAATAGATTGCGGTCCCGTCTGAATATAGGTAATTTCTCCAGCTCTGTTGTGAGTTGCATATAATCCAACTTGAAAAACCATTAAAAGGAGAAAAAATAAGGATAGTTTTAATTTCATGTTTTGGTAGTTGAATAGACTTTGAGTAGAATGATAACGATTAAGTTCTTCTACTTCATGAGAATACGTACGTAAAAATAACGAAATTGATCCAGCTTTAGTTTGTTAGATTTAGTGGTAGTTGGACAGAATTATACGTAAACTACGAGTTTAATTTGTGAACTTGCTTTTCGGAAACGAATGATCATATACTATTTATAAAAGTAGACATTTTCTTAAAAAAAGAAAAACCAACTAAATCATTGTATTACTTCGTCTTTTCTACCTATTTTTGACCACGGGAAGTTCTCAACATTTTGGATATATTCCACTTATAAATCGTTCCACACAGAAAAAACACCTAATGCCTCAATCTATTACTACACAACCATTTTCTTTATTAACAGACTTGGATATTCATCTTTTTCGAGAAGGAAAACACTATCAACTTTATAATAAACTTGGCAGTCATCTCGTCGAGCATAATGGAGTCGATGGAGTATACTTTGCGGTATGGGCACCAAATGGACAGAACGTGAGTGTGATTGGAAATTTTAATAGTTGGAATCGAGCGGCGAATCCACTTAGTGCTCGATCTGATGGTTCGGGAATATGGGAAGGATTTATTCCCGAAATTGGTCATGGTGAAATCTATAAATACGCGATCACTGCTCCTAGTGGACGGCAATTAGAAAAGGGAGATCCATTTGCACGCCGTTGGGAAAATCCACCTCAAACAGCTTCGGTTGTATGGAAGTTAGATTATAAATGGAAAGATAAAAAATGGATGACGGCCCGTAAAAAGAAAGCGGGAAAACCAAAACCTTATTCTGCTCAAAGGCTGCCAGATGATCCGGCATGCATCCTGCCAAGTTCCCCAACCCACAAAACAAACCATTCCTCAATCTATAGTACTGATATGGAACAAAGTAGC
>CALKJE010000479.1 GCA_937995675.1 uncultured Saprospiraceae bacterium | reverse complement strand
TCTCTTTCTGCTTGTTGAGCTTGATCGTATAATCTAATCAGGTCGTCTACTTCGTGCGGTTCTACGACTTGTAAAGGGATGTTGATATTTAGTTCAATATCTTGCTGACTAGCAATGGGTTGACTTACGTAACGGGGTAGTGGAGCTAAGGCAGAAGCGGACATGAAGTCTGGCGAAAGTTGTTCGACTGGTTGCAATAATGCTCTCATCTTTTCATGATCGATTAATTGGTCGAAATCATCATCTTCTTCTAGGATTAGAGCAAGGTAATCAGCCATGCCTTTTTTCTTAGATTTCTTCTTTTTACGTAGTTTCTTTTTTGCTTTGTTTTCGTCAACCTCCTCGACAGCAACAGATTCTGGAACTTCAAAAACAAAATCGGTATTGTCTGTAGGTAATATGGATTGCTCTTCTGCAGGAACCGTTTTTTCAGCTGCAGCCATTAAGGAATGGTTTTGTTGTAACTGATACAAGTATAAACCAGTCATGGTGAAGAGTAGAACTGCAGCTACTCGACTGAGTCGTTGTAACTGAATTCGAATTCCGAGATGTAATGGTAGATTAGGCTTGACAGATTCCCATACTTCTTCAGAAGGAGTCATACTGAACTGATCGAACCGTTCCTTTACTTCTTGGTCAAACTGATTATTTTCCATTTTCGATTGAATTCGGTCAAAGAAGTCCGAGTCTGGATTGAAATGAAAATCCGAAAATCGTTCGTTGAACGTTTCGTCAAATTTCTGGTTGTTGTTATTGTTGTTTTTCATGGGGTTATATGGTTTCAATTTGATTATCTCTAGTTTTTACAATTCGTTGCAAGGCTGTTCGAGCTCGAGACAATTGCGATTTAGAGGTTCCTTCCGAGATATCTAGCATTTGGCTGATTTCTTTGTGAGAGAATCCTTCTATTACATAAAGATTAAAAATTGTTCGGTATCCATCTGGTAATTTTTGAATACACTGTAATAATTCTTGTGTTGCTAAGTGATCAAGAATATTGGTGGTACTAATGAGTTGAGGTGATTGTTCGTTTGGAAACAACTCATACCATTTTTTATTCTTTCTTAGTGCTTCAATAGAGTTATTGACAAAGATGGTTCGCAACCAACCTTCAAAAGATCCTTTATTGGCGTATTGGTGTAATTTGTTAAACACCTTAATAAAACCTTCTTGCAAAAAATCTTCTGCTTGGTGATAGTCAGGAGCATACCGCAAACAAACGGCAAACATCGTTGGAGCATATTTTTGGAAAAGCAATTTTTGGTAGTCTGCTCTTCCAGAAATGCAACCGCTAATGAGCGCATCTTGGGTGATGAGTGGTAAACTATAAGTTGGAGTGATCATAATAAAACAATTCTGTTAAAGAATAAAGTCTACTGATGTATGGTCTCTCAATTGGGGTTTCTTAGTTTAGAAGTTGTTTAAAAACTCCAAAATTGTCTCCGAACTAATTAAATTATTCAACTCATCGCCTTTTTTCTCGTCAATAGCGCGGCTATTCACTCAAAAAAGAGGCTCGATTTGAACAATTTTCTCTAGTTCTCGCCTGCTTTTCGAATTTTTAAACAGCTTCGTAGGGTCGAGAATGAATCTGAACTACTTACCTGTCTGTTGTTTGCTGTTTTAAAAAAGCTATCAATTTTTCAATGGCTCGTCCACGGTGGCTGATTTTATTTTTCTCTCCTGCCTCCATTTCTGCAAAACTGATAGAATAACCATCAGGAACAAAAATAGGATCGTAGCCAAAGCCTTTGTCTCCTGTTTTAGTGGTTGCTATTTTGCCTTTTACAATTCCTTCAAACGTGTGCACTTTTCCTTTTAGTATTAATGCGACTACGGTTCTGAATTGTGCGCTGCGATCTTCTTTATCGGCTAGGTTTTTTAAGACCAAATCCATGTTTTCGAGATCATTGCGTTGTGGACCAGCATAGCGAGCTGAATAAACACCTGGCGCTCCGTTGAGTGCCATGACTTCCATTCCTGTGTCTTCCGCAAAACAATCTTCGCTATAGCGATCATAGATATGGCGGGCTTTCTGAATGGCGTTCGCTATTATAGTAGGGTGGTCTTCGGGAATATCTTCCGTAAAACCAATATCTTTTAAACTTCTTACTTGCATCAATCCTGCGAGTAATTCGCCGACCTCTTTAGATTTTCCAGGGTTAGCTGTTGCAAAAATTAGCGTTGGAAGTTCGTTATTATCCTTTTTCATTCTTCTCGTTTTCTGTTTCTGGGTTGATAAACATTGTTTGTAAACATCCCCACAAAGCTCCTTTTTTATTTTTATCAGTTGCTATTTCGGACAATTTATCTGTAAATAAAAAGCAACAATTTTCAATGTTTTTCAGTTGATATAGGTGATTGGATAGATTAAGGCCAAGTTCTTTAGGAGGTATTCCTAAACTAATCAAATGTCTCGGAGTCAGGCTTTTAGAAATATTTTGAAAACTAAGATTTTGACCTTCTGATAATTCAATTAATGTTGTATCTTGTTCTAAATTATAATGTACAGCACCTAGAATTTTTGTCAAAAATGCCTTGTCTAATGCGCCATTATCCGCTCGGTAGACGATAATTAGGTGTTTTTGGTTGCTTCCCCAAAGCTTTAAATCCATTTTTTTTTCATCAGATACTATATATAAATTTGTAGAGAAAAAATCAGGGTTTAGTATAAAATTTGATTTCATAGTTTTTTGAAGAATAAAATTTTGTTGAGATGTCTTTGTTGAGACTAGAACAGAATTTAAATTTGATTTATAGGCTAAATATACGTAAATTTGTACAGATTCCAAACCTAAAAAAAAAAGCCACTATGACAAAAATTTCCATCCATCCAGTAGCAACGTCTCGTGTTTCGAGTGTTGACTTCAATAATATTCCTTTCGGTCGCACCTTTTCTGACCACATGTTTACAGCGGATTATAAAGATGGAGAGTGGGGAAATTATCAGATTATTCCTTTTGGTCCATTTGAAGTGCATCCAGCTTGTTTGGCCTTGCATTATGGACAGGCGATTTTTGAAGGAATGAAGGCTTCTAAAAGTAAAGATGGACAACCGATGTTGTTCCGCCCAGAGTTGCATGTTCAACGTCTTAATGCTTCAGCTCGTCGATTGTCGATGCCTGAATTTCCTGAAACTGCTTTTGTAGATGCGGTAGAAAAATTAGTAGGCTTGGAGCATGAATGGATTCCACCAGCAGAAGGAAGTGCTTTATATTTAAGACCTTATATGTTTGGAAATGGAGAATTTATTGGAGTAGCTCCTTCTGATACCTATAAGTTTATCATCTTTACTGGACCCGTTGGACCTTATTACCCTAAGCCAGTTCGTTTGATCGCAGAAGATCAGTACGTTAGAGCGGCGATCGGAGGAGTAGGAGAGGCGAAGGCTGCAGGAAACTATGCGGCATCTCTTTTGCCGGCTGCAAAAGCCAAGGCAAGTGGTTACGACCAAGTAATGTGGATGGACGCAAAAGAATTTAAATATATTCAGGAAGCTGGAACGATGAACTTGTTTTTTGTAATAGATGGTAAACTAGTTACGCCTGAAACAGACGGTGCGATCCTGAAAGGAATTACGCGTCGTACCTTGATGCAAATTGCACAAGATAAAGGCATTGAAGTAATTGAGAAAAGATTGCCGATCGATGACGTAATCGAAGCCTACCGAGGAGGAAAGTTAGAAGAGTGCTTTGGTTCAGGAACTGCGGCAGTAGTTTCACACGTTTCAGAGATTACTTACAAAGACTTGACGATGGTATTGCCTCCGATTGAAGATCGTAAGATTGGAAAAATGTTAAAGGCAACGATTGATGGATTACGCGCCGGAACGGTAGAAGATACCAACGGTTGGGTTCGACCGATTGATAAGTTGGAGCGGGTAGCGATTTAATTTGATGCTTTATGAATAATGAGCGTCGGTTCTTAAAAGTGTTTTCTCGCGGAGACGCAAAGACGCAGAGATTACTATCGTAATAAGTTAAAAAAAACGGGCAGTATCGATTAAGGATATTGCCCGTTTTCTGTATGACTTCTTTAATGCATTGAATTTAAAACCCAATTCCCTTACTTGCCGTCTTCAACTCTTCCTTCAATGCTCCCATTCGGATGGCCGTGATTGCCGCTTCAACCCCTTTGTTACCATACTTACCACCAGAACGATCTACTGCTTGTTGCTGATCGTTAGGCGTCAATACACCATAAATCATAGGTTTGCCAGAAGCAATGCTAAGGGTAGTTAGACCATGTGCGACGGCGGTGTTTATATAATCATTGTGACTGGTTTCGCCTTTTATGACGCATCCGATACAGATGACGGCATCTAAGCGATGACGACCAGCGAGCATTTTTGCGCCAACAGGTAATTCAAAGGCACCAGGGACTTGAGTAGTGTAGATGTTGTCTGTAGCAGCTCCGTGTTTGATAAGTGTATCGTAACAGCCTTCGTAAAGCGCATGAGTTATTTCTTTATTCCATTCAGAAACGACAATACCGAATTTTAGGTTGGTAATATCTGGAAGAGATTGATCGTCGTATTCCGATAAGTTTTTTAAAGCACTGGCCATGATGATGTTATTTTAGATGATGATATATTACAGGGATAAAACAACGGGCGAGGTGGAATGTTCCGCCTCGCCCGATATTAACTTATTTTTTTCTTCTTGCTACATTGCAGCAGTTGCTCGCATGAGGTATTTCTCAGCATCTTGAGCAAAACGGGAAGTTGGATATTTGTCTTTGATTTTTGTAAAAGCATCTTTAGCCGCTGCGTTGTTGTTATTTTTCAATTCCAACAAACCTTGCTTAAGTAAGTAATAAGGTGTTACTCCTTGGTTATCACCAGCATTGGCTGCTTTTTTATAGTAGCTAAGCGCTTGAGCTAAGTCATTTTTTTCAGCGAAAGCATCACCCAATAAACCATTCTTAAGGATTGGTCCGATTTCACCTGAACCATCATAGTCTTGGAAATGCTCAATAGCTGCATCAAATTCTCCTAATTGTAAGTAAGAAATTCCGGCATATAGTTCAGCGGTGTTTCCAGCAGCAGTACCACCAAAATCACTAGCTATTGAAGCGAAACCTTCGTAGCCTCCACCAGGGTTGGTTAATGCTAGTGCGAAAGAATCCTGAGCAAATTGGAACTGAGCTTGTGTCATTTGTTCCGTTGCTTGTTTTTCTTTTGGTGCTTTGTAAAACTGGCTATAAAGCATATACAGACCGATCAAAACCACGGCTGCTACTAATACACCAAAGATGGCGTTTTGATTATCTTCTAGAAAACCCTCTGATTGAGTTTCTTGAGTTTCTACCACATCTACCAGGTTTTCTTCCTCCTGCTTGTTTTTTCTGGTTCGGTTTCTTCTAGTTGCCATAAATAAATACTTAATTTAATTTTAATACATAATAACCAACTAATTAAGCTGGTAGTAATGGTAATTTGGGCGCAAAAATAAGCAATCTTTTCAGAAAATGCCGAAAAATTATGCTTAAGAAGTGCTTACAACTTATTTCAACCCTCATTTTTTAATAACTTCATAAAAAAAGTGGATATACTGCCATTTAATAGTACGGCAATATATCCACCTAGAGCTTGTCTAAACTTCCATTAATTGGCTGCAATTGGTAAATTTAATTCTGTATTTCGTTAAAAAGCCTCGTCAATGCTAAGGCATTGCCTACGTTTTTTGCCTCCATTCAGAACAAAATTTTCTCAATTTCGCACAATCATGAAAATTTGGACAAGCTCATAGTTAACTTATTCTAGTATAAAAATAAGCGAATAAACTTGTTCTACTCTAAATAAGGGTAATCCTTTTGAACGTAATTATCCTCATAGAGGCCAGAACCATCTGGAAAGTCAGATTCCTCGGCAAACTTAACCGCATCTTCTACTAACTTCTTCACTTTCGCTTTGATGGCTTTGATATCGGCTTCGGTAGCCATTTTGTTATCTAGAATTCGTCTTTCCGTTACTTTGATCGGATCTTTATCTTTATAATCGTTTAGCTCGTCTTTTGTACGGTATTTAGCTGGATCGGATACAGAGTGACCTTTATAACGATAAGTCTTGATCTCAAGGTAGTAAGGACCTTTTCCGCTACGAATATGCTTTGCAGCTTTGCTAATTGCTTCATAAACGGTTTCTGGCTGCATACCATCTACCTGTTCATTCGGCATTCCATAACCGTCACCCATGCGGTGCATGTCGATGACATTACTGGTTCTTTCTACGGAAGTACCCATTGCGTAGCCATTATTTTCACAAACGAATAGTACTGGTAAATTCTTAAGCACTGCAAAGTCAAGGCTTTCATGAAAAGAACCTTCCTCTGTTGCACCATCTCCAAAAAAAACAACTGAGATTCCTTTATTCTTTTTCATCTTTATGCCTAGTGCAACTCCTACACTAACAGGAATCATGCTTCCAACAATGGGTATTGCTCCTAAAAATCCTACGCTAAGATCCATCAAATGCATGGAACCGCCTTTGCCCCGAGTACATCCAG
>CALKJE010000478.1 GCA_937995675.1 uncultured Saprospiraceae bacterium | reverse complement strand
CGGGACAAGCCATTTATTCTTTTCAATGGTTTTCGATTTTTGCGATGCTATTTCTTACTAGCATTGAATAAGAATTCCTTTTCGGCTTCGGAAAGCGAATCGTATCCTTCTTTTTTTATTTTGTCTAAGATAGCATCCAGCTTATCCTGATGAGATCCGTCTGCTGACTTGCCTCGATCAGAACGATGACCTGTTTTGCCTCGCTGTTGACGACTCTTAATCTTATCTTCATTTCGATGTACCATTTTTGGTCCCTTTCGTGGTCGTAAACTAGGTTCACTTATACCCCGAAACATATTCGAAATTTTATCAAAGAAATTATTCAATGGTTCAGAAAGGTCTCTACCACTTTGTAATTGAGTAATAAAAATATACCCCATCAATGCTCCTCCAAGATGCGCAAAATGTCCTCCTGTATTGATATCTCCAGCCGTACCAATCAAATCTAAAATAATGACACCAACGACAATATATTTTAGCTTAACATCTCCCAGAAAGAGCAGACGCAGACTATATTCCGGTGCGATCATACCTGCGGCAACCACGATAGCCATAATTCCAGCAGAGGCTCCAAGCGCTGTATGGATTCCACCACTACCGTACGGAAGCAAATTAACACTAACAAAGAAGGCCAACGCTCCCGCTAATCCACCCAGCACATAGATCGGTAATATTCGTTTATCTCCCAATAAATCGCCTAAGATTCGACCAAACCAATAAAGAAATAACATATTCCAGAGCAAATGCCAGAATCCTTCATGCATAAACATATGCGTAAAGATCGACCAAGGATGCATTAAAATTTCAAGAGGATCGGAAGAGATTTTAAACCAACCGAGAATTCGGTCATACCAATTGTCTGGAGCACCTCCATGGTGCAAAAAGACCTTCATCAAGTTGATCACCAGAAAGATCGCCACATTAACGATGATTAGCCGGATAATCATGTTACCGTAACTAAATTGTTGTTTGACATCGTCCCAGATTGAGCTCAGCATCAGTATCTTTTTTTTTCAAAGTTAAGAAGATGTTGGTTGTTATGCAACATGTATTAGGGTAAACAAGAAAAATGAGGGGTTTGTTTCGTTGAGAAGGGGTTTTGAGGTTTGGTTTTGAGTTTTGAGTTTTGAGTTTTGAGTTTTGAGTTATTTTCGTTGGTAATGTAAATTTGACTATAAATTAACCTTATCATATTTACGTAAAACTTATTTCTTTGTATTTTTTCTGGCTTTCGCTAAAACAGAGACAATTTCGGTCGCTTCTTTCATTAAGTTCTTTAATGGAGAGTTTTTTAGGGTATCTAGTCCAGTATCTTCTATCATTTCTAACCAAAAAAGAGATTCATCGGCCTCTTCCAGCGAAATAGAGATTTTGGAATGAAATTCTGCTACTGATCGTGCTCTACAAGCTGCTCGATAATTTGCTGCAGTAGAAGTAGCTGCTTTTATTAATTGGTATCTAATAACTCTTAACGTCGCACTATCTCGTAATTGCTCTAAATATTTAATCACAGCTACTGCAAATGACTTTGTTTTATTTTTAAAATAAATAGAAAATTCTTCGTTAGTCATAGTATTTCGTTTTTTTAAAGAAAAAACATCAATTAAATATCAGACTCAAGTCTTCGTAAACCTCTCACAAAATTATACAATCATACAAATTATACACTCTTTCATCTATCACCCAACTCAAAACCCAAAACTCAAAACTCTCTAACTGATTACCTCCGCAACAAGCCCCACTGCGCCATAATCAGAAACCCTGTAACCGCTCCACCTACATGCGCAAAATGCGCCACGCCGGTATCCATTCCAGAAAAACCTAAGAATAATTCAAGCGCACCGAAGATAAGTACAAAGTATTTTGCCTTCATTGGGATCGGTGGAATAATTAATCGAATAGTTTGATTGGCATAGATGACACCAAAACCTGCCAAAAGACCAAAGACAGCACCAGAAGCACCCAGCATCGGAATATTTATATTGATGGGCATTTCCATATAATTGATCTGGATATACATAATCAACATATAGAGCAACAATGCACCGAATCCGCTGAGTAAATAGTAGAGTAAAAATCTCTGGGGACCAAATTTTCTTTCCAAGGGTACACCAAACATAAATAGCCCATACATATTGAAGAAAAGATGGGCACCATTGCCATGCATAAACATATGAGTAATCAGCTGGAAAGGCTGAAAACTTTCACTAGCCGGATAAAAAACAGCCAGCATATATTTAATTTCATTTCCGGCTATATGTGTACCGATAAACATCATTACATTGATGATGATGAGGCTTTTTACAACGTCCGTGAGCGGTGGAAACATATCTTTATTATGATTTTATAAAATGGTATTGGCTTTCGTCTGGGGTGTCTAAGAGTAAGTGTTTTCAGTGTTTACTTAGCAAAACGTTTTTTAAGATCATCTAGTTCGTAGGTAACAAAGCAATGATCTCCCGTTGGTCCTTTATAAGGCGATTGACAGGCAAATAATTTGTCGATCAGTGCCCGCATTTCTTCGGAGGATAGATTTTGTCCTCTTTTGATGGCGCTACCACGAGCTAGGGAAAGGGCGATATTTTCCAGAATTCCCATTTTGAGCTCTAAGTTCGCTTTGTATTGTTCTAATAGGTCTTCGATCAATTTTTGTTCATCTAGGCCTTTAGATAATTCAGCTGGAATACCATGAATGACATAACTATTATTACCAAAGTCTTCGATATCAAAACCTAGTTGTTTGATTTGCGGTAGAATCTCGTCGAGCAAAGGTTTATCTGCTGGAGCGACGGAGATGGTTTTGGTAAATAATTTTTGCTGTACGCCTTGTTGATTATTTTGTAAATCATGTAGATACCGCTCGTAAAGAATACGCTTATGAGCCGTTCGCTGATCAATCAAAATAAAACCTGACTTGATTTGGGAAACGATATACGTACCATGGATTTGATAAGGAACACGGGATTCCGCCAACGGGCGATCCTGATCACTACCGAGTTCAGGGGTTTGTCCAGCTGCGCTTTCGATGGTAACGGATTGTTGGGTAGAATCTGTTTCTGTCTCTTCTAATTCATCAAGACCTTCGTAAAGTTTTTTCCAATTACGTAAGTTAGAAGATTCCAATCGAGAAGGAGATCCAGGATAGCTTCCAGAGGATTTCTTTTGACTAGAAGGATTTCCAGAAGAACTTCGACTTTCAAATCTATTTTCTCCTCCTCTATCGTTAGACGTTTTCGGATTCATCGTTGGCAAAGCATTCATGCTCGTCTCTTGTTCAAAATCAAGCGTTGGTGTAATGCTATACTGACCGAGTGCATGTCGCACGGCTACTTTTAAATAATTATAAACCAGTCGTTCATCTTCAAACTTTATTTCTTGCTTCGTAGGATGAACATTGATATCAATTCGCGCTGGATCTATTTCTAAAAAGATAACATACAAGGGAAAAGTATCTTTCGGTAGCAGATCTTCATAAGCCGTCATGATGGCATGATTCAGATAACCACTTTTGATGTATCGTTGATTGACAAAAAAGAATTGTTCTCCTCTCGTTTTTTTAGCAAAAGAAGGTTTACCTACGTAGCCTTCCATATTAAGTGCATCGGTATTTTCAGAAATAGGAACCAGTTTTTTATTGGTATTACTACCAAACATTCCTACGATCCGTTGCCGTAAATTTCCAGCCGGGAGATGAAATACTTCACTATTATTATGGTGTAAAGAAAAGAAAAGGTCAGGATGTGCCAACGCTATTCGCTGAAACTCATCTACGATATGACGCATTTCTACCGTATCGGATTTTAGAAAATTACGTCGAGCAGGAACATTATAAAAAAGATTTTTAACTGAAATACTCGTTCCGACCATACACTGACAAGGTTCCTGAGATTTGACTTCTGAACCTTCGATGACAATCTTAACACCCAACTCATCTACCTGTCGACGTGTTCGCATTTCTACCTGAGCAATCGCTGCAATCGAGGCCATTGCTTCTCCTCGAAATCCCATGGTACGAATAGCAAAAAGGTCTTTGGCTTTTTTAATTTTAGAAGTAGCGTGACGTTCAAAACACATCCGTGCATCTTGATCCGACATTCCGCAACCATCATCAATTACTTGTAGCAAAGTCTTTCCTGCATCTTTGATAATCAACTTGATGGACGTACTACCCGCATCGATGGAATTTTCCATCAGTTCTTTGATGACCGAAGCAGGCCGCTGAATTACTTCTCCGGCGGCAATCTGATTGGCAATAGAATCGGGTAATAAACTGATAATGTCCCCCATAGTGTGTTTTGAGTTATTGAGTTTTGAGTTGTTGTGTTTTGGGTTTTGAGTTTTGAGTTATTGGGTTTTGAGTAGATCTGTATGAATCAAAGAACTCTCCCTTTTAACTTGGCCGTATTTTGCGCTTGATTTTGAATTTGCTTTTGCGCTTGAATCGTTTAATTTTTTAGTTGTCTTTATAATAAAGATCAATTTTCCTCTTAGATCGTCGTTTCTGTTGCTGCTTGAATCATTGGAGCTAGATAGAATAATAATCCAAGAGCGCCAAGGATCAAAATAGCCAAAACGATGACTAAGGTCTTATTTGACTTTTGTACCTGTTGAGAACGAAAACCACGCGTTTCAGAACTAACGCCAGCTGTACGATGACGTAGTCCTCGACCAATCCGAGCCTTTAAGGCCTCTGGGTCATTGGTCTTACTTTTTTCAACACTTTCCAAGCGTTCCTGTAAATCTTCCTTTTCAGGATTCCAGTACATAGGATTGTAATCAAACTTGTTGTGTTTCGGTGTTCTAAATACTCTGATAAATGCCATAATCTTTTATTTGCTATTGGCTTTTTGCTTTTGGCTATTTGCCCGCTTCTATCGCAGAAATAGAAAAAGAACGTAAGCAGTCAAAAACGTTGACCAAAATGAAGAAATAATAATGAAGTTGTTCAAAAATGGAGGTTGAATTTAATTGTAAGCGCTTGATTTTCAAGACGAAGCTCCATTTTTTTTGCGTAGCCTTAGCTACGCAAAACAAAATTAGCTGAAGTATTGGGAATCAATGACTTGCAAGTAAATCATCTATCTATTTTTAAACAACTTCAATATTCTCCATCCGCTTTATTTGATCTATTCTTAATAAAAATCAAAAATAAGCAGGGATGGAAAAATACGAAAAAAATATTCTAATAAAAATGATTTTTTAAAAAACCATTTGACTTGCTCACACCAATATTAGCCGTATCTTTGTGGCTTTTAATCGATATCTTTGACTAATAGACATTTTACCATTTTCTGCCTCCCAGCTCTGGCAGTGCCGTCGGAGAGTTGCTGCAATCCCGCAAATGTCAATTAGTCAAAATATATAATAATAATTATATACCTAAGACATAATGAGTGACGTAATCAAACATGAGTGTGGTGTTACCTTAATCAGGTTATTAAAAC
The DNA here is from genome assembly GCA_937995675.1 of uncultured Saprospiraceae bacterium. GTDB lineage: Bacteria > Bacteroidota > Bacteroidia > Chitinophagales > Saprospiraceae > JALZUU01. The sequence continues at coordinate 6,460 of CALKJE010000478.1, read as the reverse complement.
CGCTTAAATACTATCAAAAAAAGTATGGAACACCGCTATACGGACTCAATAAGCTACAATTGCTTTTGAAGAAGATGCGGAATAGGGGGCAAGATGGTGCAGGGATTGCGACAATTAAGTTAAATGTTGATCCAGGTACTCGATATATTAGTCGAAAAAGAAATAATACTCCTCAGTATTTAGAAGGTCTTTTTGCCGACGTTTATGCGCCTTTTAAAGACTTGACTCCCAAGCAATTATCCAATGTAAAATGGCTAAAGAAAAATAAGCCTTACACTGGAGAACTCCTTCTCGGTCACCTACGCTATGGTACGCATGGTGCCAATACCATCGAAACTTGTCATCCTTTTTTAAGGCAGAATAACTGGATCAGTCGAAATCTCGTTCTGGCTGGTAATTTTAATATGACCAATGTTGACCAGCTATTTGATGAATTGGTAGAATTGGGCCAGTATCCGAAGGAAATGTCAGATACGGTCACCGTATTAGAGAAAATTGGTCATTTTCTGGATGATGAGGTACAACGACTCCACGATTGGCACAAGCCGACGGATCTTTCCATTAACAAATTGAATGAAAAGATTTTTACAGAATTGGATGTAAAAAGAATTTTAAAGCGTGCCAGCAAACGTTTTGACGGAGGATATGTGATGGCAGGAATGATTGGACATGGAGATGCCTTTGTGATGCGTGACCCGAATGCGATCCGTCCCGCATTTTATTTTCAAGACGAAGAAGTGGTGGTAGTAGCCAGTGAGCGTCCCGCTATTCAGACTGCTTTTAATGTACATATCAATCGGGTCCATGAATTGAAAAGAGGACATGCACTGATCATTAAACGAAATGGAAAAGTAACCGAAGAAGCATTTACCAAACCCAGAAAAAGAAAGCCCTGTTCTTTTGAGCGCATTTATTTTTCTCGTGGTAATGATCGAGATATTTATTTAGAAAGAAAAAAACTAGGACATCAACTCGCCATGCCAGTGCTGAATTCTATTGGCAAGCATTTTATGCGCACGGTCTTTTCTTATATTCCTAATACTTCAGAACCTTCTTTTATCGGTTTGATCGACGGCGTCAACGATCGGCTCAACGAACTCAAGCAAGAGAAAATCATCAAGCTTGGCAAAAAACTTAAACCACGTAGACTAGAAAAAATTCTAGCGCGTCGTCCACGAGTAGAAACCTTGGTCGTCAAAGATGCGAAGATGCGAACGTTTATTGCAGATGATGCATCGCGTGGCGACTTGGTGGCACACGTCTATGATGTCACCTACGGAATCGTACGCAACGAAAAAGACAGTGTGGTTTTGGTAGATGACTCGATTGTACGAGGGACGACCTTGAAAGACAGTATTATCAAAATCGTAGCGAGACTACGTCCTAAAAAAATCATTATTGTTTCTTCTGCTCCTCAGATTCGATATCCAGATTGTTATGGAATCGATATGTCAAAAATGCAAAACTTTGTAGCCTTCCGAGCATTACTAGCTTTGCTAAAAGAAACGGATCAGGAACATTTACTAGAAGAGACTTATAAGCGTTGTAAAGCTTCAGAGGTACTTCCCGTCAATGAGGTAATCAACGAAGTGATCGAATTATACGAGACTTTTGAATACGAAGAGGTATCGAAAAAAATTGCAGAGATCGTAACGCCCGAAGGCATCAAACCAAAGGTGGAAGTGATTTATCAAACCATTGAAGGATTACATGCGGCTTGTCCTGATAATAGTGGAGATTGGTATTTTTCTGGCGTCTACCCTACTCCAGGTGGAAATCGAATTGCGAATCGTTCGTTTATTAATTTTATGGAAGGAAGAGGGAATGAGCGGGCGTATTGATTTTTTGATATGCGGATTCTTTGATGTGCGGATAACTGACCGATCCCGACTGAAAGGAGGGTGGCGCATGACAATGCGGCAAGGGAAGGCACCGCGAAAGCGGACGGGATGGCATATTCTTAATGTGCGGATTATAGAAAAACGTTTCCTAAACTTTAAAAGTTTAGGAAACGTTTTTCGTTTTAGGAAAGTCCGATTCTAATTTTTAAAAAATACTTTTTGAACTTCTTAAAAAATATCGGAGATAAATAAATCGTCTAAAGTAAGTGTCTGATCAATGAGGCCGAGACTATGTTCATTTTGGGAGAGTCCAAAAGTGGTAATAAGCGTTAGAAAAAGATGCTTTCGAGTTTGAGTTGTTTCACTAAAAATGTTCAATTTATTTTTAAGTGTTTGTGCGTAAGATTTTGAAATGGTAATTTCTTTATTGTAAAATTTGATTTCAAATATGTTGATAATTTGGTCTTTTCGATCTAGTAATAAATCTATTTGTGTTCCCATTTCGTTTTTAGTCCCTTTCTTATAAAAAGTAGAAGATACTGCGTAGACACCTCCGATACTTAATGCGGCTTTGATAGAGGAAATATGTTTAAGACAAATATTTTCAAAAGCGTAGCCACACCAAATCTTATATTCTTGTGTTTGACTCAATCGCTTCCAAACTCCTTCTTTTTCGTGAATATTTTTTTCAATAAATTGAAGATAGAATAGTGAATACTCATCTGTCAGTCGGTACATTTTATCTTTTGCTTTTTTGCCAAAAGGTAGATAGACGTCGATGAATCCTGACTGGCTAAGTTCGTCCAAAACTTTGGTAATGCTACCTCCATTTGGCAGCCCCGCTTCTTTGATCAAGCGGTTTCGATTCATTCCACTATGGTGTTTAGCAAGTGTTCGTACTATGGCGATATGGTTGGCGGGATGATCAAATAACGCAGCGTATAAATTTGAAAATTCGTCTTTTAATATTCCAGTTTCTGAAAAACAAATATCTCCTATATTTTGCGTAGCACTTTTCCCGCTTTCTACTTCTTTAAGATAGTGTGGAATACCTCCCATTGCCATATACAACTGTGCCAAGTGATAACGATTTAAACGAATGCCACGACTTTTCAGATACACTTCAGTTTCTGCTAGGGTAAAAGGTTTTAGAAAAATTCGTTTAGTAATTCGATTGTGTAATCCACCTTTGTCGTTGACGACTTTTTGAATCATCCAGGAAGCAGCCGAGCCACAAATTACGACCACCATATTTTGATTAACTGCCCAACTATTCCAAAAAAAACTTAGTCCTCTTAAAAACCCGGAACGATGCGTAGAAAGCCAAGGCAACTCATCTAAAAAGACCACTTTTTTTTTATCGTTGGGTAACTGTTTAAGATAATTAATCAAAAGAAAAAATGCCTCCATCCAATTTTCAGGTGCTTTCCCGATTATCATGTTTTCTGAGGCCATCTGAAGCGAAAACATAAAATTTTGTAACTGTTCTTTTAGAGGAGCATTTCTTGTTCCAGTTAATTCATAGACTAATTGTTCTTTGTAAACATGCTTAATTAAAAAGGTTTTACCAATTCTACGGCGACCAATCACAGAAATCATTTCCGCTTCTGGAGAGCTCAGTGCTTTCTGAAGAATTTCTATTTCTTTTTTTCGGCCAGTAAAGGTATTTTTCATAGAATTTAGATTTATTGCTCGCTAAAACTATATAAAAATAATCAGTTTTAGCGAGTAATAAAAATTATTAGTAGCTAAAACTATCTTTTTAAAGTAGATTTAGCGAGTAATAGCATTTTTATCTCTATTCAAAGAACGTTGCTCAATCTTCACTTTAAAAACGTGGCTCGGTTTGACGGGCGTGATTAATTCTTGGGTCGCTAGTTCTACGGGACTGTAGATGGCACACATCGTATTTTCTACGTGGTATAAATTTTTCTCTAATCCTTTTGGGAGGCCAGCCAAAATTCCGGCGAATACTTCTGGTCTTGGTTTTTCGGGATGGTAGGCATAGTCGTGCCAAACAACGATGGAATTTTCGTGGGTTAGAAATTGAAAAACTTTTTCAGTATCATTTTTTACAAAATCAAAACGATGATCTCCGTCAATAAAGATAAGGTCAAATTTTTGGTTTAATCCGGCGTAATCAAAATGTCTGGAGTCGCCGTAATGGTGTTGGATCTTTTTATTTTCTTTAGAAAAATAACCATGTAAAGTGGCGTAGGCAGTTGGAAGTCCCAAGGCTTCGATTTCTTCTCTTGATAGGTTAAGCGTATGACTTTCTGCGGCGTGTTCTGCTACGTTGATGACCGATTCTCCTCTCCAAGTACCGATCTCAAAATATTTACAATTTTCTATTTTTTGAGCCAAGCCCGTCAGTAGAGCGATATCGGTTGGCAGTGATCCACCACCCAAAAAGCTAAAGCAATTCAGGGTCTCCGAAAAATCAGGAAACAAGGTATCGAGACGAACTTGTGGCAACGGTTTTTGAAAATTATAGTTTGTCTTAATTTCCTGCCACCAACGACTATCATCTGCTAGAATATGATTGAGCAACCAAGGATTTTTTGCCAACATCAAAACTCCCTGTTGTATTTTTTTTATTTTGGATATCAACGCCATTTTTCTCTTTTTTATAGACTTTATTCTGAAATGTTTTGTAGAGAAACCAAATAGAGATTTTTGATCAGATTGAGGCTCTTTTTTGAGTGCATAGCCGCGCTATGGGCGAAAAAAAAGCTGAAAAGCTGATTAAAAAGATCATTTGGGAGCATACAAATAATTTTGGAATAAAGTCTAATATAAGAGGTAAAATACATAAATTTGGGAAGATGGTGGTTTGGTGTTGAAGAGTTGGTGCTTTTCAAATGCAAGAGCAAATTCAAAAGCAAGAGCAAGGGTTTCCGGCAATAAGGAAAGATGGTCTAAGTTTTCGTTTCTACACGTGGACAGCCTGTCAAGCCGTAGGCATGATGTAAACGAGCGACAAAAGTTGTAGTGGCACAGCGGGGCGAGAAGTTACAATGTTACTGTTCCCAAGGAGGCTTGTCATTTTCGTCCAAACTTAAATCGCGCACCCATACATGCCAGCTTGAAGGTGGTTCAACTCTTGTATAACCTACCTGAAGTTTTTTTCTTGGTTCAACCCTCTGAGCTTCAATTGCCCCTTGCGATAATAATTTTTTTCGCATTCGAGGTAAACATTCTTTATCAAGAGAATGCATTTCTGTAACTCTTTCTGCTTTATTATCATGTTGTAAAATGTGTGGAATTTTAAAAAAGCGTTTGAGCGCATGATACCTCATGTAATTATTTACGTTTTTCAAACCAATATATAGAGGAATCATATCAATTTTCAAATCACCATAACTAATTTCAAAAAAAGAGAAAATTCCTGGTGCACTATTACTAACCCTGACCAATAGTTCCTTCCATTCATCATAATCCAATTTTTCCCAATACCATTGATAGTACTGGAAAAACAAACTACTTAAATCAATATCTCCATCATCCACCAAAAAATAGGAGATAAATTCCAATGGAGGAAATTTTAATAAACCTTGTTTTATTTTATCATCATAAAAATTATCATTTCGGATTGATTTAATTATCATTCTTTTTAATTCCTCCATGTTACTTAATATAATAAACCTTCATCAATAAACTTTTGTTCTATTAGATCGAATTCATGAGGTTCCGGGTGGTAATGTCTAGATCTCTATCAGTAATTCTTTTTATCTTACCTGTATTTTTATCTATTATAAATTTTCCAACTGCTATAACATCCTCACCCAAATTGGTTGAACTTTTGTACCGCTACGCCACCACAAGCAAAAACACTTCACTCAAAAATAACAATATATCTCCAAAAATACAAAATCCTCTTCCGCTCAAAATCTCTTCCACAAAACTATTCAAATTTTAAACTAACAATCTCACCACACGAGTCCTAGCCTAACCGCTAAATTTTCTTTTCAATAAACCCTACTGTTCTTCTAGTTTTCTAAAAAATAATTCTTTATTTTTGCACTTCAATAAGTTTGTCTACTTATTTTCCCTACCAAATTACTCCTTCCGAATTAATCGCACCCTTTAGTATCAAATTACGTACTACAAGGGCATACTGCTATATCCAAAACTTATGGCAGCGCAATCTGCCTCTTTAAGAAGTGAAGCTGTTTAAAAAGCTTCAGAGTTAAAATAAAATATTATGAAATACCAACACAGACGTTTTAAAAAAATTATGGTCGCCAATCGAGGCGAAATTGCCATTCGTATTCTCCGAGCTGCATCCGAACTAAAGCTTCGAACAGTCGCCATTTATACTTACGAAGATCGATATTCGCTTCATCGCTACAAAGCGGATGAGGCTTATCAAGTGGGTCCCAACGACGAACCACTCAAACCTTATTTGAATATCGACGAGATCATCAAAGTGGCTAAAGAAAACGACGTAGAAGCGATCCATCCTGGCTATGGATTTTTATCTGAGAATGTCACCTTTGCTCGAAAATGTAGGGAGGCAGGTATCATCTTTATTGGACCAGAAGCGGAAGTCATGGAACGTTTGGGTGATAAAGTGGCGGCGAAAAAAATTGCGAAAGCTGCCAAAGTCCCTATTATTG
>CALKJE010000477.1 GCA_937995675.1 uncultured Saprospiraceae bacterium | reverse complement strand
GATTGTTTAGTAGCACAAGCTTGCTTCGAAGTTGTTTCACCAGAAGCACTATCTGTCAGTACTTCGATTTCAAATATTGATTGTACTCAGGATGGAAACATTACACTAAATGTGAGTGGCGGAACTGCCCCATATGATTATGATTGGAGTATTGGAAATAATACGGTTAATTCTATTAACGTAAATACGGCCGATACTTATCAAGTAACGATCACGGATGCCAATGGTTGTAGCATGGTGGTTACAGATTTAGTCGTTGAAGACGATTGTACGCCTTGTGATGAACCACAAATTATTGGTGAGATTATCACGGATGCTAACTGTAACGAAGCGAATGGTAGTATTACCATCACAATGCAGGAAGATCCTTCCAACTATAATTTCCAATGGTCTCAACCAAGTATCGGAAATACAAATATTGCTACTGGTTTATTACTGGGTGATTATACAGTTACGATTACTGAAAACACAGCAGGTTGTGAAACTGTAACAACGATCAAAACATTCACGGTAGGAAATATTGATGGACCGATGGTAGCTGATATCAGTACGACAGATGCTACTTGTGGTCAAAATAACGGAACAGCAACTTTACTACCTGCTAACTTCGAATACGATTGGGGTACAGGTTTAGGAATGGGTAATACCCAAAACAACTTGGCAGGTGATACTACTTATAGTGTAACCGTTACGGAGCCAGGTAATGCTTGTGAAGATGTTATTCAGGTTACGATTGGAGAACAAAACGATATAACAGCAACGGTTGTTATCAATAGTCAGCCTACTTGTGGTGAGTTTAATGGTTCTGCCACGATCAACGTTACAGGTGGTAGCGGAAACTACGCTTATAGCTGGGGTGCTGGACCAACGAGAAATGATCTTGCCTCTTCTCCTTCACCAATCTCTGTTACAATTACAGATATTGATAATGGTTGTACCGCAGAAGTTGAAATCGTTCTACAGGATGATGTTCCTGGTGTAGCGATCATTAATATTGATCCAAATACACAGATTTCTTGTAATGGAGCGAATGATGCAACTTTGGTTTATACCATTGATTATGATCCAAATTTTGTAGAGCCTGGAACAGTTATTCTAAAAGACGAATTTGGAAATATTGAAAATAATGGAAACCTATCTGCTGGAACTTGGTGTCTAGTCGTGATTGATGGAAATGGTTGTGTAGCTGGACAAGCTTGTCAGGTGATTACAGAACCGGATGCGATCGACGTCAACTACGGAGTCGTAAATGCAGATTGTGATAATCCATTAGGAGCCATTACGATTACAGCTACTGGCGGAACTGGAACACTGACCTATGATTGGGAAGACTTAACAGGACTTAATAATATTCAAAATAGAAATGATTTAGTCCCTGGATCATATTCAGTTACAGTGACAGATCTTAACGGTTGTACTGTCGCTATTGGACCAATTACGATTGCTAATGATTGTCCAGTGGATTGTGAACCATTTGCTGTAATTAGCGAAGTAGTACAAGATGCAAGTTGTGGCGTCAATAATGGTTCGATTGTTCTCGATGTAACGGGTAACGAATTAGACTACCAGTTTGTCTGGACAGATAATGTGAGTGGTAGTCATGTAGTAGATAGTATCGGATCTGATCCTTACACAGTAACAATTACTCTAATTAGTGATCCATCCTGTAGTATAGAACATACGGTAATAGTTGAAAATATGGATGGCCCTGAACCTATTGTACAGAGTGTATCTCCTGCTACTTGTGGAAACAATGATGGTGGTGCTCAATTATCTCCGACCTCCTTCCTATACATTTGGGAAGACATGAACGGGAATACACTACCTAACAGTGGGGCAGTTCAGAATAATTTACCAGCTGGTGAATATATCGTGACCGCAATAGATAATAATACGGGTTGTCAAAATGTACTATCTATCATTATTGGTGATATCAATCCATTAACGGCAGAGGTCGTAGTAGTTAACCAGCCTGATTGTAATATGAGCAACGGAACCATCGCGATCAACGTGAACGGTGGTAGTGGAGACTATAGCCTTGGAAATATTGCTAATCTAAGTGCTGGACCAGATAGTACGATTGTAATTGATAATATCACAGGATGTGAGTTGATGGTTCATTATGTTTTAGAAAATAATGTTCCTAACGCTACGATTGTAGTAGATCCTATTTTGAACTTGCCATGTGCAGGTGATCAAAATGGAACGGTCATTTACACAGTGACTTACGATCCAGGATTTGTAGGAAATGGTACAGAAATTATCGTAAGTGCTGGAAATACTATTCCTAATGGAACATTATCCATAGGTAATTACGATATCCTTGTTTATGATGATAATAATTGTTTAGCAGGAACGGCTTCGTTTGCCGTAGTTGAACCAGAGAATATCGAAGTTACCTTTACAAGTGCAGATGCCACTTGTACAGAAGGTGGTCTTATTAATCTAGACATCATCGGAGGTACTTCTCCTTATAATGTGGATTGGAATATTCCTGGAAATAATAACCCAGAGGATCTAACTGATCTTATTCCAGGTGACTACGATGCGGTGATCACGGACGCAAATGGATGTACGGTTGCCATTCCAGCGATCACCATCGAAACCTCTTGTGATCCTTGTAGCACACCACCAGTAATTGTTGGTGTTCAAACTACGAATGCTGATTGTAGTGTTGCCAATGGATCCGCAGAAATAATAATGGATGGAGCTATCGGTGATTTCATCTATACTTGGCCTACACCGATTAATGAAAATATCAATAGTAACACTGCAAGTAATTTATTATCGGGTGACTACACAGTTACAGTATCTAATAGTACAGATATTTCTTGTTTCACAATTGAAACATTTGTAATTGGAAATAACCAAGCACCAGATGCAACGATTGCCGTTAATGAACCAGCAACTTGTACAGCTGCAGATGGAGTAGTAACATTAACTCCTGCGAATCTGATCTATACATGGCCAGATACGGTAGCTGCAAGTCGCAATGATTTGGTAGCGGGTTCTTATAGCGTAACTGTTTCTGAAAATGGAAATGGTTGTACGAATGTGATCGAAGTGGTGGTAGAATCTATTAGTGATCTAGTAGTTACACATACCGTAGATAACGCACCTTCTTGTGGAAACGCAGATGGAGAAGTTACGATAGTAGTCAACAATGGAAGTGGACAATATATTTTCAATCCAGCGATTACAAATAATACCATGTCTGACTTGTCTGCTGGTGGTCCGTATACGATCACGGTAACAGATATCATAACAGGATGTGTGACGGATTACGAATTTAGTCTAACGGAGAATATCGTAAATGCGGTAATAACAATTGATCCAAATGTGATGGTTTCCTGTATTGGAGCTGAAGATGGATTTGTAACAATTGTTGATGTTGATTATAATGCTGGATTTGTTCAGCCTGCGCAAATAAGATATCTACAAGATACGGTTGAGGTAAACAATGGTGAATTGATTGCTGGTATTACATATTGTATTGAAATACGAGATGGAAATGATTGTTTAGCAGGACTTGAATGCTTCGAAGTAACAGCACCAGAATTGCTAACAGTCAGTACCTCTTTAAATAATGTTACTTGTACAGAAAACGGAAGCATTCTATTAACTGTAACAGGAGGAACAGCACCTTATACCTATAGTTGGAGTAATGGAGATACCACGAAAGATCTAATTGATCTGGAATCTGGTGGATTCTATACAGTAACGATTACGGATGACAATGGTTGTGAGACTATTCTAGATAATAATATGACAATCATTAATGAATGTAATGTTTGTGAACCACCAGTAATCGACAATGTAATCATTACCGATGCTACTTGTGGTAACGCAGATGGCTCGATAAGAATTGAAATGGTAGGTAGTGGATACCTCTTTAACTGGGATCCAGTCAATGTAAACAATGAGATTATTAATCTACCTGGAGGACCGGTATATGTGACGATCACAGATGCGAACGATCCAACTTGTTTCATTACTGAGACTTTTGTTATTGGAAATGCAGATGGCCCTCAAGGTACTAGCGTAGCAACGACGGATGCCACTTGTGATAATAATGATGGAACAGCTATCTTAACACCAGCTAATTATCAATATGTTTGGGAGGATACTCAAGATACGACTGCAATGCGTAATGATCTTCTAGCAGACATCACTTACGTAGTAAGGGTTATCGATCCAACTACAGAATGTTTTGATGTAATAGAGGTAACGGTTGGGGCAACTAATCCACTTTCTGCGGATGTAGTGATCAATAGCTTACCAAACTGTGGCGCTGCTGATGGATCTGTAACGATTGTTCCAACAGGTGGTAGTGGAAATTATGAATTTGGTACTTGGCCAGGTGATACTCGAACAGATTTACCTTCTGGACCACATAGTCTGATCATAAGAGATATTACGACGGGTTGTACTTTTGAGATAGAATTTATTTTACCTGATAATACACAAAGTGCGACGATTAATATCGTTAGTAATACCATCGACCTAGATTGTGCAGACGATGCCAATGGAACGGTTGTCTTTGATGTGACCTACGATGCTGGATTTGCAATGCCAGCTGATACCATGATTATGAGAGATGGAATCACCGTCGGATCAACCAATGGAATGTTGACTGCAGGTAACTACTGTATCGTTATCCGGGATGCAAATGATTGTATCGCATCTACAGAATGTTTCGTAATTAACGAACCACCGGCATTAATCCTAGATGCTGTTCTAGCAGATATTTCTTGTACGGTACCTTCGAGTATTGACTTGATTATTCAAGGAGGAACAATGCCATATACGATTGATTGGGAAGATACCATTGCTACAAACGATCCAGAAGATCGTGATAATTTACCAGCGGGTAATTATAATGTAACAGTAACAGATGCCAACGGATGTACTGCTAGTATTAATGCATTAATAGTTGCAGATAATTGTCCTCCTTGTGAAGAAACACCAATCGTCGTGAACAACCTCACTTTGGTAGACGCAGACTGTGGTGAACAGAATGGTTCTGCTATGATCGATGTACAAGGAGATGAAGCTGATTATATCTTTACCTGGTTCCCGAATGTGAGTAATGACTACGAGGCATTTAACCTAATGGCTGGTGAATACTCAGTGACTATTACGGATCGAAGAAACGGAGATTGTGTAATTCCTGAACCGATAACTTTTGTTATTCAAAATCAGAATGGACCTACGGCTCAAATAGCTAGCAATATACCAGCGAACTGTAACGCGGCTGATGGCCAAGTAACTTTATCTCCAGATAGTTTAATCTATGAATGGAGTGATGGTATAATTAGCGCTGTTCGAAATGACCTAGAAGACACTACCTATATTGTTACAGTAAAAGATCCTAATTCTACCTGTCAAAACTTTATAGAAGTGACTGTAACTTCTGTTTCTAGTTTAATTGCAAATAGCACATTAAATGCTCCTGCTGATTGTGGAGTAAGTAATGGTTCGGCGACCATCGAAGTGATTGGTGGAAGTGGAAATTATAGCTATAATAATAACTGGGGAACCAATGCTACTCGTACTGATTTAGCTGCGGGTAATTATCCAGTAACGATCACAGATCAGGCAACTGGTTGTCAAGCAGAAGTAATAATAGAAGTACTGGACGATGTTCCAGCAGCGAATATTACACTTCAATTACCTGTAGTAACCAACTGTCCTGGTAGTGCCGATGCAATGGCGAATTATACAATTACCGTAGATCCTGGTTATCAGGGCACACCAGTAGTAACGATTGAAGATGCCGCTGGAAATATTTACGCCAACGGAGCTCTACCTGCAGGTGATTACTGCTTGATCGCAAGAGATGGCAACGGTTGTCTATCTGAAGAAACTTGCTTTACCGTAACAGATCCTTTAACTATGACGGTAAGCGTAGATGTGACCAATAAAGATTGTGATAATAATGGAAGTATTGACATGGTTATAAATGCAGGTGTTGAACCGTATTTATTCGATTGGGAAGATTTAAATCGAGACGAAGATCCTCAAAATAGAACAGATCTCGCAGGTGGTCTCTATACTGTTACTATCACAGATGCTAGTGGCTGTACGATCGTTCTTGATGATATCATTGTAACGGACGAGTGTAACAACTGTCATATTGTGACCACGATTACAACCAACGATCCAGATTGTGGATTGAGTAATGGTGCTATCCAAATTAATGGATTGGGTAATTACACTTATGCTTGGTCAGATGGTAGTACGGATGCTGAACTGACTGGACTAGAAGCGGGTACTTACCGCGTAACAATTAGTGATGTAAATGATCCAAGTTGTTTCGAGGTCGAAGTGATTCCACTAAGCAATCCAAATTCACCTGTTGCGAATATTGCTTCAGTGAATCCAGCAAACTGTTTAGCAGCTAACGGAAGTGCAACACTTGAACCGTCCTCCTTATTCTACGAATGGGAAGATGCAGACGGATTCTCTTACGGAACAGGTGCGTCTAAGAATAATCTTTCGGCAGGTACATACTACGTAACGGTAGCTAGTGGAACCAGTCAGTGTATTGAAATATTAACTGTAAATATAGAACAAAACAACCCACTTACCGTCAGCGCGGCGGTTATTTCTGAACCGGGTTGTGATGAGTCTAACGGCTCAGTAGAGATTCTGGTCAGTGGTGGTAGTGGGGATTACCGCTACGACCTGGATCCTACAAATTTACCAGCAGGTACTTACACTGTAAATGTACTGGATGAGAATACAGGGTGTACAGAAGCAGTCACCTTTACACTCGAAAATAGTGTAACGGCTGGAGCTAACATCACAGTTGATCCATTACTATTATTAGAATGTGCGGAAGACGATAATGGTTCTGCTTTCTATAATATAACTTATGAACCTGGATTTATTACACCAGTATCCATCGCATTTGTTGATGGCAATGGTGATTCAGTAAATAATGGAAGTTTATCTCCAGGTGATTACTGTATTATCGTCATGAACGGTGATAGTTGTCTGGCCGGTAGTGCTTGTTTCGAAGTAGTCGAGCCAGAAGGAATGAATGTGGCTATTAGTATTGCCAACGAAACTTGTGGTGCTAGCGGTGCAATCAATACTGCGGTTATGGGGGGTAATCCAGCTTATACATACACTTGGTCAGATACGACATTGACAACTTCTAACCGAACTGACTTAGCGGCTGGTACTTACCATTTGACGGTTACAGATGCGAATGGTTGTCAAGCAATATTTGATAATCTAGTAGTAGATGATGAATGTAGTGTCGATGATTGTGATGATCTAATTGTTACGAATGTGGTCACCTTTGATGCTACTTGTGATCTTGATAATGGTAGTGCAACGATTACCATCGTTGGAGATGAATCAGCTTATGACTTTAATTGGTCAAATGGTGATACTGGAAATAATATTTCTGGAGTTGCCGGAGCTGCTTACCAAGTAACTATCTCTGATCCGAGTAATTCAGTTTGTGATACCGTAATCAATGTAGTGATCGGAAAGATTGACGGACCAAATGTAACGATTGTAAGTACAAATCCTGCTACTTGTATGGATACGGATGGAAGTGCAACGTTAAGTCCTGATACCTACTATTATTCTTGGAGATTAGAAGGAGTAGAAGTGGCTACGGTTGCCAACCCAACTAATCTTGCAGCAGGAATTTATGAAGTAATTGCCACAGACGTTAACGGATGTGCAGAGACCTTAGTCGTCGAAATTGAATCCGTCACAACGTTACAAGCAACAGTTGATATTTTGAGCCAATCTGATTGTGGGCAAGATAACGGAGTTGCTAGATTAACAATTACCAACGGTAGTGGAAACTATAATACGCATAACTGGGGTAGTGACGCTACGCAAACTAATCTTGCACCAGGTGTTTATGAAGTATTAGTAACAGATAGTAGTACAGGGTGTGAAGTAGTTGTGAGTTTCACAATGACAGATAATGTATCAACTGCTACCATTGATATTGCAAATACAACAGAGGTTTCTTGTGTAGGAAGTACAGATGGAACAGTAACATATAATATCAATTTAAGCCCTGGATTTGCTGGAGCTGGAGAAGTCATCATAACAAATAGTGCAGGTGCTATCTATGAAAATGGTCAGCTGCCAGCAGGAGATTACTGCTTATTAGTTGAAGATGACAATGGCTGTATTGCTGGAGAATCTTGTTTCACCATAGAAAGTCCAGAAGCATTAAATATCAATCTAGCAAAAATGGATATAACCTGTAGTCAGTCAGGCGTAATCTCTGTAGGAGTTACAGGAGGAAGTGGAAGCTACCTTTTCGATTGGGCAGATATTCCTGGTGCGGATAATGATCAGAGTAGAAGTAACCTAAATGCGGGTAGCTACGAATTAACTGTGACAGACGGAAACGGTTGTACGGTTACAACTGGAGCGATTAGTATCAGCAATGGTTGTATTACAACAGATACAGTCTATGTAGGAACACCATTTGAAACACCGACAGACACAATTTGTGTAGATCTAAGCGAAATAGGATCAGACATCAGTCGTATTGCAATCTGTGATGCACCTGACTTTGGAACACTGACACCGGTAAGCGATTCTTGTGTAGTGTACACACCCAATCCAAGCTTTACAGGACTTGACACGGCTTGTGTAATTGTTTGTAACACAGAATCAATTTGTGATACAACCATTATAATTGTAAATGTTGGAAGCCCTGCACCTTGTCCTGGAGAAATCTGGAATACGGTTGATACGGCTACGATCGTGAGTAGTAATTGTGTAATGGGTGCTGAATTTTGTGTAGATCTACCATTTATACAAATTAATGATTACCAAATTTTGGATAACGGACAGCCATATACCAATGCGACATTCGGTTGTGCGATTGACAGTGTAGTTAATTATTCTACGTTCACTTTCCCAAGTAATGGAAACGTTGGTCCTTACCAATTAGAAAACTGGCAAGTGAATGGAAATAATTACAATACGGAGTTCATGACCATTCCTGAATTAGTAGATTCTATGAATAGTTGGGATAATACCACTACTTGGTACTTCGACGCGGCACGTTCGACAATCAACGGTGGAAACCCTGACAATAATTATGGGAACATGAGTGTTCGTCAATTAATCACGAATGCTTTTACGATTGTAAATGTGAATACAATGTTGTCACCAACTGGTACTTCGTTACCACTAACGGCAGGTTTCCACGAACTGATATTTACCAATACGGTTACGAGATGTACCGATACTTTATGGGCGAATGTTTATTGTGTGACTCCTGAGTATGTAACGGATACGATCAACGTAGCGGATACTGAAACGGTTTGTCTAGATATTTCAGAATTGCCAGGTAATTTCGTAAGTGTAGAAAATGTTTGTGATGAGGCCTCTGGAGAAATCGTTATCTTCGATATTGACGAAAGTCAGGTATGTGTAGATTTCGAAGGATTTGAACCAGGTGTTGAAGAGGCTTGTATGATCGTTTGTGATGATCTGGGGGTTTGTGATACGACTTACTTCGCAATTACAGTGATAGAAGATCTGACAGGAATTACACCACCAATTGCAGTAACAGATTCAGATACGACTTCACGAAATAATGCCATCGATATTGAAGAGTTATTTAATGATACCATTAATGGAACACTCGATACCGTCATTATCATAACGCCTCCAAATAATGGAGTAGCGAGAGTCAATGAAGATAATACGATTAAGTATACACCGGACGAAGATTATTGTGAGCCTGAGACACCGGATGTATTTACCTACGCAATTTGCAACCAAGTAGGTTGTGATACCACGCAGGTATTTGTTACCGTCCTTTGTGATGACTTATTAATCTTTACTGGATTTAGTCCAAATGGTGATGGAGTAAACGACTTCTTTACGATACAAGGAATTGAGGCCTTCCCGAATAACCGATTATTAATATTCAACCGTTGGGGTAACGAAGTTTACAACAAAAAAGGATACCTAAATGATTGGGATGGTACTTGGAACAACCGATTATTATTACCAGATGGTACTTACTTCTATGTTTTAGAAGATGGAGAAGGTAAACGATATTCTGGATATGTTCAAATACATCGATAATAGATAATTATCGATGTTAAGAGAATAAACTTTGTGTTTATAATAAAGAATGGCTCGAACGTTTTAACGTTCGGGCCATTTGTTATTTAGTCTTTATTAATGAGAAGAATTTGTTGATCTATTTACGTTTCCAAGTTACTGTTTTTCCAAACATAGGAGTGCCGATATAACCGCGCATTTTAAGTGTATTGGAATCCTTTAGGGTGATTTGTGCTTTATAAGTTTTGCCGTGTGTTAAGTCATAAATTTCTCCGCTTTTCCAAGTCTTATCATTGTCAAAAGTAAATCCTGTCATGATGACTGTTCCCACGAAAAAATTATTTCTTTTTGATGGATCAGGATTTAAAACATCTCTTTTAGGTTGACCGTTTTCATCATTTGGATTTTCTGTCCAGATTACTTTACCACTATAACTAGCTCCATCACGATAGATCTCAATGACAGATTCTCGACTCTCTGTACGCCATTCGCCAAGAATATCATCTGTATGATTTTTAACATAGTTATCTACGGTATAACTGTTTAGTGGAAGGGCAAGTAGAATTAGGAATAGAAAGTTGAGGTATTTCATATTGATAAGTTTCGAATTGTTGTAAGAATGCATTCAAATGCTATAAGTTAACGCTCAGTTTTTAAAAAATGTTGGGTGAGATAATTTTTTTATTAAAAAATTAGTACTAAAAGTTAGAAAACATATTATTGATCTCTCTTGTTAGTATTTCCATTAATCTCTTGTAAATCTACTAAATTAGGTGTTATTTGTTCTAAATTAACCTGCATTTTAGATAGTAGAAGGTTGATAGGTAATATAGAATATGAAATAAAATTTTGTGAAACCATTATTAAAAAAAATACAACCGGGTTTTGGTAGTTCTTTTGCCATTAAAAAGATTGATTGTTCAATAGATCAACCAGCTCCGCAATGGCATCAACATCCTGAATATGAGCTAGTATTTTTGAGTAAAGGGGTAAAAGGTCGTCGACATATCGGTCATCATTACGCTTGTTTTGATAATGGAGATCTTACTTTTTTGGGATCAGATTTACCACATTATGGGTATTTTAAAAAAGGAAAACCAGGTCAACATAAGATCGTGGTACAATTACGACGGGACTTTTTAGGTACAGGATTTCTTAGTCAACCTGAGATGGCAGCAATTCAAGGATTATTTGAAAGAGCAAAAGGAGGGATTACTTTTAGTGGAAAAACGAAGGAACGAATTGGGGCAGCTTTAGAGCGATTATTAGAACTAGAAAACTTTGAACGCTTGCTAGAGTTACTTCGGATGTTTAATGATTTGGCTAATTCAACAGAATACGAACTTTTACAAGCAGATGGTTTTGCCGTAGAAGTAGATCCTTCAGAGAAGGAACGAATCCGAAAAGTCTATAGTCACGTAGAAAAGAATTTTCAACAAAATATTCCACTAGAAGAAATTGCCGCAAAAGTCAACATGACGATTCCCGCTTTCTGTCGTTATATCAAAAAATTGACAGGAAAAACATTTACACAATTTGTCAACGAATTTAGAATTGATTACGCAAGTCGTCTTTTAGTAGAAGAGTCAATGACGATTGCAGAGATTAGCTTTGCCAGTGGGTTTAATAATTTTTCGCACTTTAATAAGCAATTCAAATCAATTACCAATCAAAGCCCTTCCGCATTCAGAAAACAACAAAGACAATTGGTTGGGTAGGGGCGTCGTCGTCGTAGAGACAATTCATGTAGAGACAATTCATGTAAAGACAATTCATGAATTGTCTCTATTGCTTCTTCGCAATATAAATATGAGATTGGATTTTTTCTAGATTCAGTCGTTCTACATCAGAAAAAAGATGGTTGACTTCTTCAAGTTCTGGTTGATACCAAGATTGTTTTTGAAAATAATAATTCAATTTTTTGCTGGAAAATATTTTACCATAATCCGCCGAAATCTCATTCACCATCAGTTGTAAATCTCGAACAGCATATCGCTCAATTTCATCCTTGGCTAATACTCGAGTAGAAGTAAATGGGAATTTACGATTCAGGCTTGGTTCTGATTTTCGAGAAAGCTTCTCAAACACTCCAGCTTGATTTAAACGATAATTTTCGTAATGATTGGTTTCGTTATAATCTTTTTTCCAGATATAATCTTGCATAGCAGTATGCTGGGTAGACTGTAATGCTTTGATCGAATCAGGAGCATCTGCGTACCGATCTGTCTCAAAATATTCTGGAGATAAATAAAAATCTACGTAAGCCAACTCAAATATTTCTTGATCAATTAAACTAATACTCAAATTAGCATCATTGGTTTTTCCATGTACGGCGACCAAATCAATGGCTCGGCCGTCAGGGAAAAAACTCACTAGATTAAAAGAAGTTCCATCTTTATCTTCCTGACTTATTTCATAGAAGAATATGTCCAACGTATCTCGTCGAGCAAGTCGTTTACCAAACAAATAACTATGCGGACGCAATGTCGTATCTGGCAAAAATAGTCGAGCCTCTTGATAAAGCTTATCAGATTCAGACAATACCGCTGATCGATTTAAAGAATCTGCAAATTTTTGGAAACGAATCTTTCTTTCTTGATAAGAAATCTCAGGGGAAGGTGGAGTAGTGATCTTTTCTTTTTCGGTAGGAATGGCTTCGCCCCCTCGCTGAAATAGCAAGTTGTAACAGCCCGCTATCGTTAGCAGACTGACCAGTATCAGGGACGCTCTAATCATATTTATGATTTTATGTATATAAACGATAATCATACCAAGTTTTGCATATATAAGGTGGCTTTTTTGACTTGTCTCTATTAGGACATTTTTTGTTTTGTACTATTTTTTTTAGATAAATGATTGCATGCTAGCAAAAAACCTTTTATCATTGTATTATCAAATAAATAAAAATAAGTAAATGTTCAATTCTTTCAATAAATTTCACGTGATGATGAAGTCTGCAGCTAACTGTTGCTGCTGCTGTTGTCGTGTGCCAGAATTAAATTCTGAAAGAAGCTGATATTTATTAAGTAAATTTTTTTATTGAAAATAAGCCTCTTCGGAATAACCGAAGAGGCTTATTTTTTTACCCTCATTTTTGTTAAAAAAATAATTAAAAATAAAACTTACGATGTCTACACGGAATTTTAATATTGCTGCTTCACATAAGGCTTACAACTGTTGTTGTTGCTGTTGTCGTATGTATGCCATAAAGATTCCGCTATAAATTTTAAAATTTCATATAATAGATAATTAAAGGTCTTTGCGGTAACTAACTTCTGCAAAGACCTTTTTCGTTTTTAATTTTTTCAAATAATGTAATCCTCATGAGTAAGAATCCTGAAAAAAATCAAATCCTGGAAGACTTGAAAGTCGACCTTACGGAGTTAGAAAATAAAATCGCCGCTTTTAAAAAAGGGGAAATGCAAGAAGAACGTTTTCGTCATTATCGACTAACTCGGGGTGTTTATGGGCAACGTCAATTAGGCGTCCATATGTTTAGAACGAAAATTCCTTTCGGATTACTTACCGCAGATCAATTGATTCGTTTGGCAGATGTTTCTGAAAAATATACCAACGGAAACCTTCACCTAACTACTCGACAGAATATTCAGATGCATTATGTCAAACTCGATGATGCCACAGCCATCTGGAAAGATTTGGGGGAAGTGGGAATCACCGCACGAGAAGCTTGTGGCAATACGGTTCGAAATATTACGGCTTCAGCCAATGCTGGTATAGATCCTGACGAACCATTTGATGTTTCTCCTTATGTCTATGAGACCTTTCGATATTTTTTACGAAATCCTATTTGTCAGGAGATGGGACGAAAAATAAAAATCGCTTTTTCTTCCAGTGATAAAGATAGTGCCTATACTTATTTTCATGATTTTGGATTTGTTCCTAGAATAAAAATAGAAAACGGAGAAGAAGTTCGCGGATTTAAACTAGTGGTCGGTGGTGGCCTTGGTGCTCAATCTATCATCGCTCGGACAGCGTACGAATTTTTACCAGAAGATCAGATTATTCCTTTTATGGAAGCAGCTATTCGAGTTTTTGATCGCTATGGTGAACGAGAAAAACGCTTTAAAGCTAGAATGAAATTTTTAGTAAAAGAATTAGGTTTAGATGGATTCTTAAAATTAGTAGAAGAAGAGAAAACAGCTATCGCAAATGCCTCCGTAAAAATCAATCGAAAAATACTTGCCGCAGCACCTCCTGTTGCAGCGGTAGATCGTACAGCAATAGAAATCGAAGATACAGCTGCTTATGACCTTTGGCTAACGACGAATGTTTTTGAACAAAAGCAAAAAGACTTTTATGCTGTGCAAATCCGATTACCACTCGGAGATATTATGGCAGAACGTGCTCGTTTGTTTGCAGAAGTTGTTCGTAATTATGCCGCCGATGATATCCGGATTACCGTTAATCAAGGATTTGTTCTGCGATATGTTAGAAAAAATGACCTTCCTCATTTATACCAAGCATTAAATAATTTAGATCTAGCCAAGCCTGGCTTTAATAGCATGGCGAATATCACCGCTTGTCCTGGAACGGATACCTGTAATTTAGGAGTGACCAATAGTACGGGTTTAGCTTCTGTTCTAGAAGAAGTAATCACTGCGGAGTATCCACAATTGATTGAAGAGTCTGAGTTGGATATAAAAATTAGTGGTTGTATGAATGCATGTGGTCAGCACATGGCCGCTAATATTGGTTTTCATGGTAGCTCGATTAAAAAGAAACCATTGGTAGTGCCTGCCATGCAAATTGTTATTGGCGGTGGTGTAGATCCTGATGGTACTCCACAGATTGCAGATAAAGTAATCAAGATTCCTACGAAAAAAATTCCCGATGCATTGCGGACTATTCTAAATGATTATGATGAAGTATCAGAAAACAATGAATACTTCAACCATTACTATCGTCGTCAAGGAAAGGCTTATTTCTATAGTTTATTAAAACCATTAGCGGATATTGAACAGTTGACAAAAGATGAATTTTTTGACTGGGGAGACAATAAGGATTATGTCCAAGCAATTGGGGTAGGAGAGTGTGCTGGAGTTGCGTATGACGTAGTCGGTACGATTGTAAAAGATGCGGCAGAGAAAGTGGCATTGGCAGCGACGGCTTTGACAGAAAATCTTTTTGCAGATAGTATTTACCATAGTTATACCGCTTTGGTTATTGGTGCAAAAGCGTTGTTGTTGGCCAAAGATGTAAAATGTAATACCCAAATTGGAATATTACGAGACTTTGATGAGCACTATGTAACAACGAAGGAATTTGCTTTATCAGAGCCACTAAAAGATTTAGCACTACGGATTAAAAAGTCCGCACCGACCGAAGCTTTTGCTAAAGATTATGCAAAAATAGCGAGTGACTTCTTTCAGCAAGTTTTATCTGTCAGAACTTCTCAGTTAGCAACGGAAGGAAAAGATAAAAGTATTATTGATCAATATTATAAAGCTTAAATCAGATGATAACAACAAATAAACAACCCAAGATAACACTCGTTGGAGCGGGACCCGGTGATCCGGATCTCTTAACGGTGAAGGGTTTAAAAGCAATCCAAAAGGCTGATGTAGTTTTATATGACGCTTTGGTTGGTAAAGAAATTTTAGACTATATCCCAAAGAATGCGATTCGAATTTATGTTGGAAAAAGAGCCAATGATCATCGTTATTCTCAAGAGGAAATAAATGAAATGATGGTACGATATGCTTGCTTACATGGTCATGTAGTACGGTTGAAAGGAGGCGATCCTTTTGTTTTTGGTCGAGGTCATGAAGAGCTAAGTTTTGCAACGGATCACGATATTGAGGTGGCGGTTGTTCCCGGTATTTCTTCTTGTATTGCGGTTCCTGAACTCCAACAAGTTCCACTTACTTGTAGAGGGGTAAATGAAAGTTTTTGGGTGTTGACAGGTACGACCAAAGCAGGTATTCTATCAAAAGATATTGCGCTGGCAGCCGAATCTTCTGCTACGGTAGTAATTCTGATGGGGTTGAAAAAAATACGAGAAATCGCTAAAGTATTTCGCAAAAATGGAAAAGGAGAATTGCCAGCCATGGTTGTACAAAATGGAAGCACCGACCAAGAGCGTGCAGCATTGGGAACAATTAATTCTATTGAATGCGAAGTTCAGAAAAAGAAAATTTCTACACCAGCGATTATTGTCATCGGAGAAGTAGTGGGTTTACACCCTAACTTAAAAAGTGAATTAAAAACAATCATTGCAAAAAACATCTAAAATGGAAACCAAGAAAAATCCTTTATATCCTGTATTCTTAAAATTACATAATCTACGAATGTTGATCGTAGGTGCTGGTGAAGTTGGTTATGAAAAATTATTTTTTATTCTAAAAAGTAGCCCAGATGCAAATATTACCGTGGTCGCTCCATGGGTTTCACCGGAACTAGAAGCATTACTTTCTAAAGAAAATTATAATGTTGAAATCATAAAAAAAGAATTTGCCGTCTCAGATATATCAGGGCATGATTTGATTGTAGCTGCCACAAATATTCGTGAGTTAAACCACGAAGTACAACGAGCGGCCAAAGCTGCTGGGAAACTGATCAATGTAGCAGATACTCCTGAGTTATGTGATTTTTATTTAGGAAGTATCGTGACGCGGGGTCCATTGAAAGTGGCCATTTCCACCAATGGTCAATCACCGACTTTTGCCAAAAGGTTTCGACAAGTTTTAGAATTTACTTTGCCAGAAGACGTCGGTGATCTTCTCGATAATTTAAAAGAAATACGTGATCAATTAACAGGAGACTTCAACGCAAAAGTAAAAGCACTGAACGAAGTTACCGCTAGTCTATTAGTTAAAAAAGAACAAAATTAAAACTTACATGTTGCAAACAAAACAACACCTTAGAGAATGGAGCGTTGAGGAGTTGAATCAGATATTTAAACCCCTCAACTTTAAAGGACGAATAGAAAAAATATACGAATACTTTCCAGAGAAAGAAGTTTTGATGACTTCTTCTTTCGGAACAAAGTCCGTTTTTTTATTACACTTATTACAAGAAATTCGTCCAGCGCAATTGATTTATTTTATCAATACCACCTATCATTTTCCAGAGACGATTGCTTATAAAAATAAACTGATTAAAAAATTTAATCTTTCGGTTAAAGAGATATTGCCAAGTAAAAAAGAAAATTTAATTACCCAACAAGATCAATGGTGGATCAACCATCCGAGGATGTGTTGTACGGTTAATAAAATTGCACCGCTCGATCCGATTGTGGCAAAACATAAAATATGGATCAGTGGATTGATGGCTTATCAAACAGAATTTAGATCAAGGTTGGAGGTGTTCGAGCAGCGAGGAGATATCATTAAATTTCAACCACTGGTAGACATCGACGAAGGAGA
>CALKJE010000476.1 GCA_937995675.1 uncultured Saprospiraceae bacterium | reverse complement strand
GTACAAGCATCAGTTGTAATAGCCTTTATGAAATTGAATTACTAAATCTTGACCATGCTACCGATTATGATGTTTTTGCAATGGAGTATTGTGCCAATGGTGAACAAAGCGAAATTGAATACCTTGGAAGTTTTACCACCTACGTGATTAATGACAATGTTTGTGATGCCATTGATTTGACCGCAATAATTGGAAATGGACCACAAAGTGATATTACGATCAATGGAACAAATTATCCCTTCACGACTTATGCCTCTTCTGAAGAACTAGGTGAGCCAACCCCAACTGCTGGTTCTTGTTTTAGTCAAAATAGCTGGTGTTCAACTATTAATCCTGGAAGTGTCTGGTTTACTTTTATGGCTCCGGCTAGTGGTAATATCGATATTGGAGTAACAGGAACATTTTTTATGAATGATTTAAAAATTGCACTATGGGAAGAAAATATCTGCGGAACGAATGGCATCAATCCCAATGCAATAATGGTAGCAGCCAATGATGATTTTTCTGCTTCCGATATCAATCCTAGAATTAACGATGGTCAATGCTTAATTCCTGGACGAACTTATTATATTCAAGTTGCTGGAACGGAATCATTTAATCTAGGTACATTTGATATTACACTGAGTGATCCGGGAACAACCTGTCCCGTTGCACCAATGGGACTCAACTGTGGAACCACCGCAATGGCAGTATCTACCGGAATGGGAGAATGGATTCATCTTTATGAAAGCGGCCAAGTAGTCGCGTCCATTAATGATATTGGAAATAACTTAGGGAACATAAATGTCGAAGTGAATACAACCAACACTACCAGAACTTTCCCTAATGGATTACCTTATCTTAATAGAAACTGGGAAATAACCGTCGATAATAATTTACCAGCCTTGGTTCGATTTTATCTCACGCCTGCAGAGTTGGCGGCTTTGAATATTCCTGGAGATGATACACAGCAACTACAAGCGCTCAATCTTACCAAAGTTTCTGGAGGCGTTTGTGAAGACTACCAATCAGGTGGAGAAGTTTTACCAAACATCAATTACCAACTAATCTTTGATGGTACTAACCATATGGTTCAGTTTGGTATTAATGGCTTTTCAGCTTTTTATCTAAACGCTGGACTTGGACCACTCCCCGTTGAATTGACCGACTTTACTGCTATTGCTAAAGAAAATCAAGTTTTACTAAATTGGCAAACAGCCAGTGAAACGAATAACGAAGGTTTTCATATCGCCCGAAGTATGGATGGTCGCCAGTGGGACAAGATTGGATTTGTTAATGGAAAAGGAGAAAGTACGACGGAACAATACTATCAGTTTATTGATCCACAACCCATTATAGGCATTAATTATTATCGTTTGATCCAACAAGATTTTGATGGACAAGAATCTTATTCTGAAATAAAAACCGTGACCTTTTCTCATATATCTGACCCTAAATTCCAAGTTTTTCCAAATCCCAACCAGGGGATTTTCTTATTATCATCAAACCAAATGAATGATGGAGAACCCTTAGTAATTTCAATTTTTAGTCCCTTGGGCAAGCTTGTGCTACAACAAGAGATTAACTTGGAGAACAGCCCTTATCAAGTAAAATTACCCGCAATGGTAGAAAATGGCGTGTACTTTTTACGTATTCAACAAGCAGATCAAAGTTACTTCGAAACCCGAGTGATTGTCTTGAGGAATTAAAGAGCTGTTTTTTCTAAAAAAAAAAATAATAGATATCAGTTCCACTTTTTGTTTTTCATAGTTTGCCATAAGGCATAAAAAAGCCGTAACCTTCTTTTGAAAGTTACGGCTTTATTTTTTGTGAATAATCCTTACTGTCGTTCCATCGTTGGTGGTGATGAGTTAGGAAATCTTATCAGTTCGTAAGCAATTTGATAGTTTGTAAACAACTTCATAAAGGAATTACGAAATATTTATCAATAAAAGATTTTCAAATTACTCACAGTCGTTCTATCTGAACTGGAACTCCTTCAAGACTTAAGACAATCTTATCACATACAAAATCATCTACCATTAAGACAGTTTCATTAAATGCCCCACTAATAATTGAAGTTACGCGCAGAATCAAATCACCGTTTTCGTCAAGGCTCCAAGTTTTTGCTTCCAATGGTGGTGCAGGAATCTCTCCTTCTGCAATTATACCATCTTGATCGATTAGCGTCCCATCCGATCGAAATTCAAAACTACCTGGTAGGCCATTTGAATATTTCCAACTACCAATAATCATCTCTTCCAAAGGGTCTGGTTCACAAGCATCATTTTTACATGATATAAAACCAACTGAAAAGACAAAAAACAGAACTAATAATTTAAGTAAATTTTTCATATTAAAAGATTATGGTGAAACAAGTAACTTAAAGCTAATTATGCGAATCAGGAGTTGAATTTCTAATTAAAATAAAAAAGGGCTTTGGAAGATGCCTCTTGCCGCTTGCTACTGGCTTCTTGCTCCCTTCTATCGCGATAAAAGAGGATGAGCTAATGTTAATTAGTGAACCCGAAGGGACGGGTGGCCAAGCTAGGAGCCAGAAGCAAAACACCCCAAATTCAATTAGAAGATGATGTTTCTTTAATTCAA